>JABDGW010000007.1 GCA_013285855.1 Bacteroidota bacterium | reverse complement strand
GACAGGCTTTGTTTTATTTGTGAAGATGGCAGCTTGTTTGGTGAAGAATATACGCTGGTAGCGGTTGCAGATTATGTATTGCAGAAAACAAAGGGCAATACGGTAAGCAATCTTTCATCAACACGGGCTTTAAGAGATGTGACGCTTAAATATGGCGGCGAGTATTTTCCAAGTGCAGTAGGAGAGGTGAACGTGGTTACAAAAATGAAAGCAGTAAATGCTGTTATCGGTGGTGAAGGCAATGGCGGAATTATATTACCTCAACTGCATTATGGCCGTGATGCATTGGTTGGTATTGCAATATTTCTAACCTATCTCGCACAAAATGGTAAAAGTGCTTTGCAGTTACGCAAAACTTATCCTGACTATTTCATCAGCAAAAACAAAATAGAATTAGATAATGGCATTGATGTAAAGAAAATTTTTTCACACCTGCAACGCAAATACAAAAATCATCCTTTAAATACTGAAGACGGGCTCAAGATAGAGTTTGACAACGATTGGGTGCACTTGCGCACAAGCAACACCGAACCTATTATCCGCATTTATGCAGAAAGCAATTTTGAAACTACTGCTGATAATATTGCAAGAAGATTAATGGCGGATATAAAAGAGTTTATGTAGTTTATTGTATAAGTCGGAGACTTTGCGCATAATCCTGCGAAGTCTGGAGGCTTAGCGGAGTAGGTTTTTTACACAGTTCACGTTAGTGGCCGTTTTTTTGTACTTGATCAAAATTAGTCCTGCTATACTTAGGAGGCTTATACAAAGTCCTCCGTATAAATTTAAATTGTTAGAAGATTTAAATATTGTTTGGTCGTTATAATCAATTCGAGTTATTCCTGTCTGAACTCCATTAACGACAGGTATTGTAGGGTCAATAAAAAATTTATACAATTTTGATGTATCAATTAAATAAAAAGTAGCGTCTTCTCTTGCCTCATTTTCTGTTCCCAAATTGATTGCTATTTTATTTTGTCTATCTCTAAGTGTAAAAATTAAAGAGTAATGTCGTCCGGTATGATAGCTTGTATAGTATGAAATTATTTTATTAGTCACTCTACCATTAACAATTGTCATGTCTGAAGACTTCAAAGATGCTCTGTACAAACTTAATAGTCCAATAACAAGTGAAAAAATTAAAAGAAGATAGATAATTATTTTCTTAAACATGAGCGGCTCTTAATTTAATGGCAGCTAACTCTCAAATATGAGCAACTCTATTTCGTAACTCTGCTGGCTACATAACTCAAAAACTCTATATTACCATTTGTTACTCGTCAAGAAATTTTTGAAATTCTTACTGTAATATTTCATCCAGCTTTTGCATTAATGCATCGCCGCGCAAATTGCGGGCTACAATTTTCCCGTTTGGATCAACCAAAATATTCTGCGGTATTTCTTTTACATGATATAATTCTGCTACAGTATTTTGAAACTGTTTTAAATCACTTACATGCGTCCAGGTTAAATTATCTGCATGAATTGCCTGCAGCCAGTTTGGTTTTTCCGCATCAAGCGAAACCCCAAGCACTGTAAAATTTTTTGCTTTGTATTTATTATATGCTGCAACAACATTTGGATTTTCCATGCGGCATGGCCGGCACCAGCTTGCCCAAAAATCTATCAATACATATTTGCCTTTAAACTGCGAGAGCGAAACCGTTTTGCCTGCTGTATCTGTTTGTGAAAAATCAATTGACTGCGTACCAACAGCCCCAACTTTATCTTCTTTTATAACATTGGCAAGATTTTTTGCAAACTGGCTTTGTAAAGCAACATCACCAAGCTGGTTATATCTTTTTTCAAGCAACAGCACATCACGGTTTGGATCTGTATCATAACTATAAGCAAGCAACAACGCAGCAACAGGAGAATTTTTTTTACGTTCAATAAAACGATCAATTGCATTTTGGTAAATATTATAAGCAGTGTTCAATTCAATCACAGCAGAATCATGCAGGCCCTGTGATGTTGCAGACATCATTTGATTGCGGTAAAAACTTACATAATCATTAATAGGTTTTATATCATACAAAAATTCTTCATAATCCAGGTTAGTTAATGAGCCGGTTATTGAAATATCATTCTCACTGGTGCCAACAATATTCACCGTGTCATTTCCCATAAACAAAACCATCCTGCGCTGTAAAGAGGGAAAAAGAATAATGCGGGCATCTGTATTTTCAACACTGCCTTTCAATATAAAAACACCTTGTTGCACGCTTGTAGTTGCAAGCGTATCTGTGCCGTTAAAACCAAGCAAAATAACCTGCGCATTTTCAGGAATTGATTTAATGCTTCCTGTTATTAAAAAAGATTTTTTGCTTTGCGCATTGATAAGCATCGGCAACATCAACAAAATAGAAAAAATTTTATGCATACTTTTTTTATTACGTCATACCCAACCTAATTGGGCATCTCAATGTCATGCAAATTAATCATGATTTAGATATTAACGAAAATGGTTATCCAATTATTGATTGTAAAAATTCTTTTGTGCTTTGCTGAATATTATTTGCATCTTCAATAGCTTTTATATAAGCCGTTCCGATGATAGCGCCACTTGCATATTTACATGCAGATTGAAAGCTTTGTTTATCTTTTATACCAAAACCAACCATTACCGGGTTTTTTAACTGCATGTTTTGCAAACGCTGCAAATATGTTGAGACTTCATTAAAATCTTTTTTATTACCTGTTGTTGATGAAGATGAAACCGCATACAAAAAACCTGAACTTAATGCATCTAATTTTTTTATTCTTTCTTCTGATGTTTCAGGCGTAACCAAAAAAATAAAATCCAATCCATAGCGATGAATGATTTCCGCATATTCATTTTCAAATTCATATTCCGGAAGATCGGGAAGAATTAATCCATCAACAGGAATAGCTGCTGCATGTTTGCAAAATCGTTCAAAACCATATTGCAGAACCGGGTTCATATAACCCATTAAAATAATCGGCACATAAATTTCTTTTCTGCAATCCTGCAACTGTGCAAAAAGTTTTTCAATCGTCATTCCATTTTCCAAAGCTTTGCTGCCGCTTGATTGTATCACCGGCCCATCTGCAAGCGGATCACTGTATGGCATTCCTAATTCAATTCCGTCAGCACCATTATCCTGCAGGGCTTTCATTACCTGCAAAGTGTTTTCAAACTGCGGAAAACCTGCAGTGCAGTACACATTTAAAACATTATTTTTTTTGCGCTGAAATAATTCTTCTAACCGGTTCATGTAAACTATTGTTGCGTAAAGTTCTTACTTAAAATCAAACAATGTTGCTGTAAATTCTCCGCGTTCTCTTTTCTTGGTAATAGCAGAAAAGTTTCCTTTATAACGCATGGTTTCGGGTACAAGTAAATTACCTGCATGAGTCATTTCAACCTGGATCTTTACGTCAAAATCATACAGACCTGCTTTATAACTTAACGAATATGTTCGCCCCACAACTTCCATTGTTTTTGCATCAAACATAGTAGTCATTTCATCAACTACCACATCATTCTTTTGAAAAAAACCAAGATCATCTTTTGGCTTTATAGAAAATATGTAAACATAGTTTCCTTTATATGTATCGTAATCAAGTGTATAATCATATAGCTTGTGCGCATCTTCATCATACAGATCAAGCTTGTTACCGATGAAAGGAATGCCCGGAATTTTCCTGCCCGGATTAAAGAACAGCATCTTTAATTGCTCTTTATGTTTTTCAGTTCCGCTTTTGTCTGAAGTATTAAATACTCTTCCTGCAACAATATTATTTTCTCCGCACACTTTACCTTTTGTAAGAAATATGGAAGCATACATTTCGCCGGTTAAATAATTATAGTTGCCGTCTTTATCAAAAAAATCTCCGGTTGTTTTTTGATCTGTTGTTTCTGTATACCTGCAATTATTTTCGCGATGTTGTGTTGCTTTACTATAATAACTTGCCTGCACATTATCTTTTTTATCACGTATACTAATGTTATTGTATGACGAAAATTCTACAACATGCAGGTTGCGGAAAGCTTTATAAAAAGTTGTATCGTTTTGTATGCGGCTCAACAGGCTTTCATAGTCCATATGGTTGCGCACAATAACAGGTTTAAGCGTGAAGGTGCCTTTGTCAATAATAACCGTTGTGTCTTTACCTTCTACTATAAATGAATCTTTGTTCTGAGCGAGTAATGTAACCGGTAACAGGATTGAAAAAGCAATAACATATATTAATTTCATTTTGGAAAGATCATTTTATAGTCCACTTTTATTTTGCCTTTTGTTATGTCTGCAAGTTTACCCTGTAATAATTTTTTGCGGAAAGGTTTAATATAATCAATAAAAAGTTTGCCTTCAATATGATCATATTCATGCTGTATAATACGGGCTGTTAAACCATTAAATGTATCTGTATGATAATTGAAATTTTCATCAGCATAATGAATGGTTACAGTTGCAGGGCGCATAACATCTTCTCTTATTTTCGGAATGCTTAAACAGCCTTCATTATAATTCCACGGCTCACCATTCAGCTCTTTTACTTTAGCATTAATGAACACTTTTTTAAAGCCGGGTTCATCAGGATATTTTCCTTTATCTTCTTCTTCCTGGTTCGCGAAAAGCTGTATACTGTCAACAACAAACAATCGGATATTTTTATTTACCTGCGGTGCTGCCAAACCCACGCCATTGCTGGCGTAGAGCGTTTCCCACATGTCTGCCAACAGCTTTTCAAGGTTGGGATAACCGGGTGTTATATCTTTTGCAACTTCACGTAAAACCGGGGTTCCGTATGCAACTATGGGTAAAATCATAAGCCCTCTAACTCCCTAAAGGGAGAATATTAAAGTTGATAATAAATTTGCGTGCGAAGATAAATGTTAGGATGTTAAACAGAGAATAAAGTCCCTTTAGGGATTTAGGGCTTTCAAATACTCCTGCAACATAATGGCAGCTGCAATCTGATCAATATTTTCTTTTTTCTGACGGTCTTTTTTCTTCATACCCATTTCAACCATTGCCTGCACTGCAAGTTTAGATGTGTAACGTTCATCAACTGTTTCAGTTTTCATCAACGGAAAATCTTTTTTAAATTTTTTTATGAATTGATGCACGAGTGGCGTTGCATGTGTATCACTGTCATCTAAATTCTTTGGCTCACCAATTAAAACCAGTTCTACTTCTTCTTTTAGAAAATAATTTTTTAAAAAAGGAAAGAGATCTTTTGTTTCAATAGTTGTTAATGCAGTTGCAATAATTTTTAAAGGATCGGTTACGGCAATACCAGTACGTTTTTTCCCATAATCAATACAAAGAATACGAGGCATTTTTGTTTATAATTTGACTGATAATAGTCGACAGTAAAGTGTTAATTTAAAAACAAATCGGCAATTACTAATACGCCAAATACAACGCTGGCAATTCCATTGGCGGTCATGAATGCAAGGTTTACTCTGCGCAGATCATTTGGTTTTACAATTGAATGCTGATAAATGAGCATGCCGCAAAACACAGCAATGCCTATCCAGTAAACAAAATGAAAATGTCCATAAAAACCTGCAGCTATTACACAGGCTGCGCTTAAAATATGCAGCAATTCAGAAACATGCAATGCTTTTGTTTTACCAACTGTTGCGGGTATAGAATATAGATGTTGCGACTGATCAAACTCAACATCCTGTAGGGCATAAATAATATCAAAACCACTTACCCAGAATATTACAGCGAATGAAAACAACAACGGTAAAATATCAAACCTTCCTGTTACAGCAAGGTAAGCGCCAATAGGCGCAAGAGATAATCCCAAACCTAAAACCAAATGACATAAAAAAGTAAAACGTTTTGTATAGCTATAGAATAAAACAACAAACAAGGCAACCGGTGAAAGCAAAAAACAAATCTTGTTTATAAAAAACGTTGCAGCTATAAAAATTATACAATTCAATATCACAAAACGTAATGCACTTGATGGAGAAATTATTCCTTTTGGAATTTCACGGATTGCTGTTCTTGGATTTTTTGCATCAAAGCTTCTGTCAAGATAACGGTTGAAAGCCATTGCTGCGCTGCGGGCTGTGATCATACAAATGAGAACTCCAATAAAAGGAAGTCCATAGAAAACATAATACGGAACAGCAGGTATAGTATGATTTTGTTTCCAAATCACACCTAAAAAAAATCCAATCAATGCAAAGGGCATTGCGAAAATAGTATGCGAAAATTTGACGAGTGATAAATAATTCTTGACTGTTGTCATGTCGCAAAAGTAATTAATAAAAATCCTGTGAATGTTTGCTAACCATTTATCAACTTCCATAATACGATTCCTGCAGCAACACTTACATTCAAGGAATGTTTCATTCCATGCTGCGGAATTTCTATACAACTGTCACATTGCTGCATAACTGTTTCCTGCACGCCGGTAACTTCATTACCAAAAACAACAGCTATCTTTTTGTTTGAAGGAAGTGTGAATTTTTCAAGTGATATGCTTTGCTCAGCTTGTTCAATTGCATAAACTGCATAGTTGTTTTGTTTGAGTTGAGTGATTGCTTCTTCAATATTTTCAAACTGCATCCAGTCAACCGTTTCAATTGCGCCTAATGCTGTTTTATGTACGGAACGATGTGTTGGCGGTGGTGTATACCCGCAAATAAAAATGCATTCCACTAAAAATGCATCTGCTGTTCTGAAAATACTGCCAACATTATAAGCGCTGCGAATATTATCCAGCAAAACAATGATCTTATTTTTTTCTGCCTGTTTAAATTCTTCAACCGTTTTACGGTTCAGTTCATCCATACTTAACTTACGCATAGTGCAAAAATAAAGATGCCCCGCTTTACAGCGAGGCAACCTTAAATGGAAGCCAATTTTTATTGCACTACAATCTTATACATTTCCTTCTGCGCATCCATTGTAAATATGATTGTGTATGTACCCGGCGCAACATCACCAATATGAAAATGACCGTTATTTAAACCTGCAACTGCGGTTAAATCATCCTGCTTAACCAGTTTGCCTGAAGCGTCAAATAACTGTGCATGCATGGTATTATTTTTTTCTGAATTAAACTGCAGCATTAAATGCCCTGGCCTGCTTATAGGATTTGGACTCAGGCTTACAATAAGCTTTGCAGTTCCGTTGGCATTGCGGAAAACTTTTATATCTGATAAAGTTTGCCTTCCGTCTTTATCAATAATGCTTAGTGAATAGTAGATATAACGATAGGCGGCCGGCAATGAATTATCAGTGTAAGCATAATTTGTAAGTGCTGAGGAGTTGCCTTTGGCCGGCAGAGTAGCAATCTTTTGAAAATTATTGCCATCAATGCTGCGCATTATATCAAAATGATCTGTGTTTTGTTCGGTTGCCGTTGCCCACGCAACCACAGCAGCATTTGCCTTTCCCGGTGAAACGCCAAAGCTGCTTAATATAACAGGTAGCGCGCCGGTAACGTTAATCGTTCCCACCATTCCTAAAGAAGCATGAAAATTACATTGATAGTTATAAGTGCCGGCTTTTGTTACTGTGTAAGTGAAAGTAGTTACACCACCATCATTTAACTGCTGATCCCACGTAGCGGCGCCGGATGGAATAGTTAAAGAAGTAGTAGTGTGAAACCCTTCAATCCAATCCCATTCAATCACATCGCCAACTATTGCATTAACGGTTGCGGGCGAGAACTGGTTATTTGAAACCTGTATAATATGCGTTGAAGCAAAAGATGTTTTTAAAAACAAAAGTGCAGCCAAAAGGAGATAAATTTTTTTCATAAGAAAGTTTTAAGATTAAAAGTATTTTAATTGTTCATCAACTAATCATTATTAAACCTGAACGGGAAAAAACCGGTGATGAACCGGGCTTCTTCAGCTTTATAATATAATTCAAGGTAATTTGTTTGAACTATAATATCAGGTATACAGAACATAATTTATCAAAAAAAGGTTGCTTTTATATAAAATTTGTATTATTGCTCCGATTTTTAAAACTAACTACTTATGTTTTTCAACCGTATAACCGCCCTGGCAATTTGCCTTGCGTTATCAACAATTACTCTCTGCCAGAAAAAAGAAGTAAAGATCAAATTTGGTGATATTAAGGCTGAGGATTTTAAGCCGCAAGTTTATAGTGTTGATTCTTCTGCTGATGCTGTTTATTTATATACTGCAGGTTCCTCTTATGAAGAAGGCAATAACAACGGAGCCTTTTCTGTTGTATACAAGATACATGAGCGCATCAGACTATTGCATAAAAAAAGTTTTGATAAGCTGGCAACCGTAAACATTCCTCTATTCAAACACGAAAATGATATTGATAAGATTAGTGATTTGCATGCAGCTACTTACAACATACAAGATGGCAAAGTGATTACAACCAATATAGAAAAAAATTCATTTTTTAAAGATAAAGATGGTGATGCTCAGATCGTAAAATTTACTTTTCCAAATCTTAACGAAGGCTGCATAATAGAATATAGTTACACTAAAACAATTCCTTTTTTTGCCTATATTCCGTCATGGAGCTTTCAGAACGACTATCCTGCATTATGGAGTGAATACTCCATAGAAATACCGCAATTTTTTGATTTCGTAGTTTTAACCGAAGGGTATTTAAAGCCTGCAATTGATACTGCCAGTTTATCTGCAAACACTTTTAATGTACTTGATCCCAGCGGGATTGGTGCTTCAAGAACAATGAGCATAAGAAGTAATACAATTATACATAAATGGGCATTTGCCAATACACCAGCAATAAAAGAAGAAAAATATATTACCACTGTTTCTAATTATATACAAAAACTGGAATTCCAACTTTCTGCTATACGTTTCGATGGTGAACAGCCGGTATTTTATATGAATACATGGTATGAAACTGCAGATAAACTGCTGAAAGCTGAATATTTTGGCCAGGATCTTTCTAAAGAAAACGGATGGTTGAAGGACGATGTAAAAACAGCGGTAGCTGGCGAAACAAATGCAGCAGGGAAAGCTAAAAATATATATGAATTTGTAAGAGATAATTATTCCTGTACAGATCATTCAGATTTTGAATTATCTCAGCCACTTAAAAAAATACAACAATCTAAAAAGGGAAATGTAGCAGATATAAACCTGCTCTTAACTGCAATGTTGCGTAATGCCGGGTTTGACGCTAATCCTGTTTTGTTGAGTACAAGAGACCATGGCAAAACATACGACATTTATCCTATACTCGATAAATTCAACTATGTAATTTGTCAGGTAAACATTAATGATAAATTTTACCTTCTTGATGCTGCAGATCCTGTACTTGGTTTTGGCAAATTAGGAGCAGATTGCTATAATGGGGATGCACGTATTATAGCTACTAATCCGCTCATAGTAAATTTATCAGCTGATTCTTTGCATGAATCAGAAACGACAAGTTTGTTTTTGATGAATGACAGTAATGGAAAAGTTAGCGGAACTTATAACTGTTCAATGGGCCAGATACAGTCTATTAATATGCGTGAAAAATTGAAACAATCAAGCCCGGATGATTATTTTAAAGATGTAAAAAAATCCTTCTCTTTTGAGGCAGAGTTAAATAATGCCGCTATTGATTCGTTAAAGAAACCAGACATGCCTATAGCGGTGCGCTATGATATTTCTTTTAAACCGGAGGATGATATTGTATATTTTAATCCAATGTTTTCTGCAGATGTATATAAGGACAATCCTGATGTGTATAAGGATAATCCTTTTAACGCTGCTCAGCGCCTTTATCCTGTAGAAATGCCTTATTGTATTGATAAGACTTACATTTTAAATATGGCGGTACCTGCTGGTTATAAGGTTGATGAATTACCGAAATCTTCAAGAGTTACATTAAATGAACAGGACGGCATGTTTGAATATTTAATACAACAAAATGATGACCAGATTCAAATGCGCTGCCGCATAAAACTAAATAAAGCCAATTTTGACCCTGAAGATTATGAAACCCTGCGCAATTTTTTTGCCTTTGTGGTAGAAAAAGAAAATGAGCAAATCGTATTTAAAAAGCAATAAATGCTGATCCGGATTGCTTATTGAAAAATTGAATTAACCGATATATGTTTAAGTCTATAATCATTTCAGCCTGTAGTTTATTTTCTTGCCTAACTGTTTTATGCCAAAAGGATGTTGATTTTAAATTTGGAAATGTAACTGCCAAAGATTTTGATGTGTCCTCTTCAAAGATTGTTGATAGCAGTGACGACGCGGTTATTTTGTATGAATCAGGATTTACTCATTTTGCGGGCAATAACAGTAATTGGTTCGATTATATTTATACTTATACAAGGCGCGTTAAAATCATAAATAAAAAATCATTCAGGTTAGCAACTGTTGCAGTGCCTTTATATATAAATGATGATGGCGATGCAGAAGTTTTATCTAATGTAAAAGGCGTTACTTATAATCTTGATAATGGAGTTATTTCTTCTGCAGAGATGGATAAGGGCAGTATCTTTTCAGATAAGCAAGATGAAAATCACACGATTAAAAAATTTACTTTACCTGCTGTAAAAGAAGGTTGTATAATTGAATATACCTATACAATAACATCACCGTACACTTATACTATTCCATCATGGCAATTTCAAAACGAAGAATATCCTGTTTTATGGAGTGAATATAAAGTTGCAATTCCTTCAACATTAACTTATTCGCTTACCAGGCAGGGATATGATTCCTTTTTCATAAATAAAGCGTGGGAAGGAAAAGAAAAATATGCTGTGAATAAAACTGCTCCAAACGAAAATACTTTCACTATATCACGAGAACTATTTGTAGAGGCTAATACAATTAATCATCGCTGGGTTGAAAAAGATGTACAACCTTTAAAGGCCGAAAGTTATATTTCTTCACCGGGTAATTATGCTGATAAAATGGAGTTTCATCTTGCAAGCACGTACAATGGAGAGGAAAAATCTAATGAAATAAAAACATGGAAAGAAGTAACAGCACACTTCTCAAACAAAAAAGATTTTATACAGGCTTTTTCCGGCGACAACTCATGGATAAAAGATTTGCCTGGCAGCATAAGTGACGGCGATCTGGAAAAGGCAAAAGATATTTATTATTATGTACAGGATAATTACACCAGCACAGACAATAGTATTAATAAATATGCAGATTTATACGACGTTTATAGAACGAAAAAAGGCACTGTAAGAAGCATAAATCTTTTATTAATAGCAATGCTGCAAAGCAAAGGCATTTATGCAGAGCCAGTGATGCTTAGTACAAAAGAAAATGGTTTTGTAAATCCCAATTATCCTGTTCTTGACAAATTTAATTACATCATTTGCCGCAGTGTAATTAATGGAAAAGTTTATTTGCTAGATGCTGCTGATCCTGTTCTTAGTTTCGGACAACTTTCTACCGATTGTTATAATGGTTATGCGAGGATTATTAATACAAACCGGTCTGATTCTTTATACCTGCTTTCTGATTCTTTGATCAATACAGATGTTTCAACGCTTTCTCTAAGCAATGATGATAATGGTAAAATAGCAGGAACATATAAACAAATAATGGGAAAAATTTCATCTATAGATATGAGAGGAAAAATGTCAACTACTAACACTGATGACTATTTTAAAGATTTAAAAAATGAATATTCTTTTGATATAAATATGAGCAATAAAAGTATTGAGTCACTTAATGAAAGAGAGATGCCTGTTTCGGTTCAATACAATTTTGATTTTAAAATGAATGATGATATTGTATATTTTAATCCGATTGCTCCTCCTGATATTGAAAAAGAAAATCCATTCAAGGCAACGCAGCGGTCATACCCGGTAGAAATGCCTTATTGTACAGATAAAACTTATGTTTTAAACATGCAGGTTCCGGCTGGATATATAGTTGATGAGTTGCCAAAATCTGCACGCATTTCTTTAAACGGAAATGACGGAACATTTCAATATCTTATCCAACACAATGGAGATAATATTCAGTTAATGTGCCGCCTCAAATTAAATAAAGCCACATTTGAGCCTGAAGATTATGAAACCCTTCGCAATTTTTTTGCATTCATAGTAGAGAAAGAAAGCGAACAAATTGTATTTAAAAAGCAATAAATTTTTATGAAACCTTTTTTAATAGCTTTTGCTGCAATATTTTTTTTTCAGTCAGCAAATACACAGGAATATAATGTATTACTCATTTCTGATTCTTTAAAAAAGAATGCCAATGCAGTAGATCGTTATTCTGAAATGCATATTACCATTATAAGCGAAAAAAAAGCTATAGTATATGAAAAAGAAGTGCTTACAATTTTAAATGAAGCAGGCGATAAGTATGCTGATTATATTACCAGTTATGATAAGTTTAATTCCATTAACGATCTTGACGGAAATTTATATAATGCATATGGAAAAAAAATAAAGGAAGTAAAAAAGAAAGATATTTCAGATCATTCGGTTTATGATGGTTACAGCCTCATGCGGGATGATCGTTATAAAGAGCATAATTTTTATTGCAAAGACTACCCTTATACAGTTGAATACGAGGAAGAAGATGAACAAACACAAATGTTTTCTTTGCCAACATGGGATCCGCAGATTTCGCCAAATATGAGTGTACAGGTAAGCAAACTTATTGTTGAAACACCTGAGAACTATAAGTTTCGATATAAGCAATTTAACTTAAAAACCGCACCACAAATCACACAGAAAAATGACAAAGTAATTTATACATGGCAGGTAAATGATCTTACAACAAAAAAAACCGAATTATATCAACCTGGCTGGAGAGAAATAATGCCATCTGTTATGTTAGCACCTACAACTTTTGGTGTTGACGATTATACTGGAGATATGAATACATGGAAAGGCTTTGGAGATTTTATTAACATACTCAGAAAAGAAAGGGATATTCTGCCTGACGACGTAAAACAGAAAGTGCATGCTTTAACTGATAATGTAAAAGGTCCGCGTGAAAAAGTCGAAATTCTTTATAAATACTTACAGCAAAATTCTAGATATGTAAGCGTACAATTAGGTGTTGGTGGATGGCAGCCTTTCGATGCAAATTATGTGGCAACAAATAAATATGGAGACTGTAAAGCGCTGTCAAATTATATGGTTGCTTTATTAAAAGAAGCTGGTATTAAAGCTGATTATGTTTTAATTAAAGCTGGCGAAGACGAAGAACCTATTCAAACAGATTTCCCGATCAATCAATTTAATCATGCTACTGTTTGCGTGCCGTTTGATAAAGACTCGATGTGGCTTGAATGTACCAGCCAAACGCAGGCGCCGGGTTATGCCGGAACATTTACGGGAAACAGGTATGCTTTATTAGTTAATGAAAACGGTGGCCATATTGTGGCAACACCTGCTTATACTGCCAGCGATAATATGATCGTAAGAAAAATAAACGGGGTAGTAGATCAAACCGGCAATCTGTCTGCAGATGTTTCCACGCGTTTTTCCGGTTGCGAATCTGATGATCTGCAATTGAGATTGGATTACGACGACAAGCAAAAAATTGAGGAAATTTTAAAAGATGAATTTGATTTGCCAACATATGATGTTACAAGTTATAATTATAAACAGCATAAAGACATTATTCCTTCAATAGATGAAGACCTTCAGATCAACGCAACGAATTATGCTGCTGCTATGGGTAAAAGATTTTTCCTGATGCCAAATGTATTAACGCATTTATCCTATAAAATTGATACATCAGAAAAGCGTATGTATGATATTGTTTTAGATCATCCGTTTATCCATATTGATTCTGTTTCTATAAAACTTGCCGGTAGCTATTCAATTGAAAGTTTGCCCAAAGATGTGAATTTAAAAACAGCTTATGGAGATTATTCAATCAGCTTTAAATACCAGGATAATACTGTTTTTTGTGTGAGAAGGTTTCAACAAAATGAAGCAAGATTCGCAGCTTCACAATATGCAAATTTCGGCAATTTTATAAATTCAATTAATAAAGCCGACAAGAGTAAAATTGTATTTATTAAAAAAGAAGGATAATCACATTTTTTGCTGAAAAAATAACAGTTGGTTTAAAAAATACTGCTTTACAGTCAGTTATATCTATTTTCTGCTGTCATAGTTTCCTTTCAATTTTAATGGATTATTTTTTGATGAATGAATAAGAACTTTATCATTCAATAATTAAATTTTCCAAACATTATATATGAACTTAGGAAACTTCACAATTAAAGCAGCTGAAGCTTTTCAACAGGCGCAGCAGCTTGCATTCAATAATGGAAATCCTAATATTGAAACAGAACACATTTTAAAGGCTTTACTTGAACAGCAGGATTCACCTGTTGAATACCTTTTAAAGAAAAATAACGTCACGCTCAATTTGCTGGATAGCAAACTGGATGAAGCATTAAATAAATTGCCAAAACAAAATGGCGGTGAGGCAGCACAGGCTATGAGCCGCGATGCAAACAATGTTATTTTACGCGCAGGTTCAGTTTTAAAACAATTCAATGATGAGTTTATTACACCTGAGCATTTGATATTAGCAATTGTTGAAGGTAATGATGCATCAGCCAAACTCTTGAAAAGCGCCGGATTAACTGAGAAAGGATTGATTGCTGCAATAAAAGATTTGCGCAAAGGCGATACAGTAACTTCCCAAACACAAACGCAGGAATTCAATGCATTGAATAAATATGCAAAGAATTTAAATGAAATGGCAAGGCAGGGCAAGCTTGATCCTGTTATTGGCCGCGATGAAGAGATACGCAGAACGCTACATATACTTTCACGCAGAACAAAAAATAATCCCATATTAGTTGGTGAGCCTGGTGTTGGTAAAACAGCAATTGCTGAAGGCATAGCACATAGAATTGTAAATGGCGATGTGCCTGAAAATCTCAAATCAAAAATTATTTATGCGTTGGATATGGGACAACTTATTGCCGGCGCAAAATATAAAGGCGAGTTTGAAGAAAGATTAAAAAGCGTTGTAAAAGAAGTTGGCAACAGCGATGGTGAGATTATTCTTTTTATAGATGAAATTCATACGCTTGTTGGCGCGGGTGGTGGTGAAGGTGCAATGGATGCAGCCAATATTTTAAAGCCTGCATTGGCACGTGGTGAATTGCGTGCAGTAGGTGCAACAACATTGAATGAATATCAAAAATTTTTTGAAAAAGATAAAGCATTGGAACGTCGTTTTCAAAAAGTAATGATTGATGAGCCAAGTGTAGAAGATGCTATTTCTATTTTGCGCGGTTTAAAAGACCGCTACGAAACACATCATCATGTACGTATAAAAGATGAGGCTGTAGTAGCTGCTGTTGAATTATCTAATCGTTATATAACAGATAGATTTTTGCCGGATAAAGCAATTGACTTAATTGATGAAAGCGCTGCAAAACTCCGCCTTGAAATGAATTCAATGCCTGAAGAACTGGATAACCTGGAAAGGCAAATAAGACAGCTTGAAATTGAACGCGAAGCTATTAAACGTGAATCTGATGAAGACAAATTAAGATTGCTGAATATTGAAATCAGCAATCTTAGTGTTGATCGTGATACATTAAAAGCTAAGTGGCAGCAGGAAAAAGAACTGGTTGAAAAAATTCAGAATGCAAAAGCTTCTATAGAGCAATTAAAATTAGAAGCAGAACAGGCAGAACGTAACGGTGATTATGGAAGGGTTGCTGAAATTCGTTATGGCAAAATAAAAGACCAGGAACAAATTATTAATGATTATACCAACCAGTTAAATGAATTCAGCAAGCATGGCCGCCGGCTGATGAAAGAAGAAGTAGATGCAGAAGATATTGCAGAAAATGTGGCTAAGGCAACCGGTATTCCTGTAACAAGAATGATGCAAAGCGAAAAGGAAAAACTCTTATATCTCGAAGAGCATTTGCATGAAAGAATTGTTGGGCAGGAAGAAGCAATTGTTGCAGTTGCTGATGCCATACGCAGAAGCCGTGCCGGTTTGCAGGATCCTAAAAAACCAATTGGTTCATTTATATTTTTAGGTACAACAGGTGTTGGTAAAACAGAATTAGCTAAAGCACTTGCAGAATATTTGTTTGATGATGAAAGCATGATGACACGTATTGATATGAGTGAATACCAGGAAAAACATACTGTTTCAAGGTTGGTAGGTGCGCCTCCGGGTTATGTTGGTTATGATGAAGGTGGCCAGTTAACAGAAGCAGTTCGCCGCAAACCTTACAGTGTTGTATTGTTGGATGAAATTGAAAAAGCACATCCTGATGTATGGAATGTCTTATTACAGGTGTTGGATGATGGCCGCTTAACAGATAATAAAGGTCGTGTGGTGAATTTTAAAAACACCATCATTATCATGACGAGCAATATTGGAAGCACTTTAATTCAGGATGCTTTTCAAAATGTAAATGAAAATAATATTGAAGATGTTGTTGACCGCACAAAAGCAGATGTAATGAATCTGTTGCGTCAAACAATTCGTCCTGAATTTTTAAACAGGGTTGATGAGATCATTATGTTTCAGCCATTGCTTAAAAAAGAAATACGGAATATTGTGCGCATACAATTAAATGCATTGAAAAAATTGCTTCAGCAAAATCATATAGAATTAGAATTTACAGATTATCTTATTGATTACCTTTCTGAAACCGGTTATGATCCGCAGTTTGGTGCAAGGCCGTTAAAACGGCTTATTCAAAAACAAATCGTAAACCAATTAAGCAAAAAAATTCTGGCCGGTGATATTGACAGAATCCATCCTGTATTGGTTGATGTGTTTGGAAATACGGTTGTATTCAGAAATGAAGTGCCTGAAAAAGTAAAATAATCCACCTTAATAAATCTAAAAAGTCCCGTGCAAAACGGGATTTTTTTATAGCTAAAACGCTCATTACGTTTGCTTATTCACAAATACTTTTTTCTTTGATATAGTTCCCATTTCAATTGATAAGTCTCCATTGCTCTTGCTGATAGCCGTTTGCGTTTTATAAAGGCCAGTTAAGCATTTATTTAAGTGCTTGAGTTAAAGCAAAACCCGTTAAACAAAAAATTCCCCAGCTGCTGCGGGGGAATTTTTACATTCAACAACGAAATATTTTATGCAGTTGCAGTTTTCTTAGAAAGTTTTCTTTTAAGATTGCTTGCTTTATTTTTATGAATAACGCCTTTTTTTGCAAGCTTGTCAATCATAGAAACAACAGAAGGCAAAGATTCACCATATGCTTTTTCATCTTCAGAAGCCTTTAATTCACGAATAGCATTACGCGTAGTTTTACCATAATATTTATTGCGTTCTCTGCGCTTTGCTGCCTGACGCATGTCTTTCTTTGTAGCCTTATGATTTGCCATAATTATTTTTTCAAGGCGGCAAAGGTAAGGGAATTGAACTTTTTATTGCAAATTTTTCAACAGCAAAATTTCATTGTATGCAGGAAATGACATGGTTTTTAATTTATTTAACCAGTTATTTACATCTTAAACAATACAAAACTGCCCTTAAAATAAACGATATTTGCAAACATATTTATAACACGATAAATTGCCTCAATGAAGGATTTTTCTTACATAACAAGTTCACATCCTGAATATATTGAAAATCTATACAAGGATTTTATAAATGATCCTGCCAGTGTAGATCCTGAATTAAAAAAATTTTTTGAAGGATTTGATTTTGCTGTTTCGAATGGAAATGTTAATGGTAAACGCAATGGAGTGGAAGTTGCTGCAGTTGTTGAAGTTAAACCAACAACTGTTGAACCTGAGCGTGACTGGATGAAAGAAATAAGGGTTTACCGCCTGATACTTGGTTATAGAAACAAAGGGCATTTGCTTGCAGATACAAACCCAATCCGTAAACGTAAAGACCGCGGTGCAAATCTTGATCTTTCTTTTTTTGGTTTAAGCGAAGCTGATTATGATAAAACTTTTGAAGCCGGAAATTTAATTGGCCTTGGCCGAACAACACTTAAGAATATTCTTGATCATTTAAAAGCCTGTTATGCATCGCATGTTGGCATTGAGTTTAAATATATCAGTGATCAAAAACAAATTGACTGGCTTACCAACGAAGTGGAAAAAAAGTTCATTAACCCGCTTCCTATCGAAACAAAGAAACGAATTCTTGAAAAGTTGAACCAGGGTGTGATGTTTGAAAAATTCCTGCATACAAAATATGTAGGCCAGAAAAGATTTTCACTTGAAGGCGGTGAAACAACCATTCCTGCTTTGAATTCTATCATTCAAACAAGTGCAGAGTTTGGTGTGGAAGAAGTTGTTATCGGAATGGCGCATCGGGGAAGGCTGAATATTCTTGCCAACATTTTAGGTAAAACTTATGAACAAATTTTCAGTGAGTTTGAAGGCACAGCAAAACTGGATCAAACTATGGGCAGCGGGGATGTAAAGTATCACATGGGTTATGGCAGTGATATTGAAACACAAACCGGTAAAACAGTTCACTTAAAATTAATGCCCAACCCATCACATCTTGAAGCGGTTGATCCCGTGGTTGTTGGTTTTGCAAGAGCTAAAGCTGATATTCTTTATAACAGCGAATATGATAAAATTCTTCCGATATTGATTCATGGAGATGCATCTATTGCGGGCCAGGGAATTGTGTATGAAGTAATACAAATGAGCGATCTGCAGGGTTATTATACTGGCGGCACCATTCATTTTGTTATTAATAATCAAATTGGTTTTACTACAGATTTTGATGATGCACGCAGCTCTGATTATTGTACTTCGTTAGCCGGTGCCATACAGGCGCCGGTGTTTCATGTAAATGGTGATGATCCGGAAGCAGTAGTAAAATGTGTTGAAATTGCAACGCGTTACCGCCAGGAATTTAACCAGGATATTTTTATAGATATGGTATGTTATCGCCGCCATGGGCATAACGAAGGTGATGACCCGAAATATACACAGCCGCACATGTATAAGTTGATTGAAGATCATCCAAATCCACGTGAGATTTATACAAATTATTTAAAGGAACATGGCGAACCTGATGCGCAGGAACTAGCAAAAGAAATGGAGAAGAAATTCTGGGGCGATTTGCAGGAACGTCTGGATGAAGTGAAACAACATCCTTTGCCATATAAATATCAGCAGCCTGAAGAATGGTGGCGCAGTTTGCGCAAAGCAACCACTGAAGATTTCAATGCATCGCCGGTTACAGCCATCAGTGAAGAGCAATTGAAAACTTTGTTTGATGGTTTAATGAAATGGCCGCAAAATTTTCAACCATTAAAAAAAATAGAAAAACTTTTACAGGATAAGATAAAATTATTCGACACAGAAAAAAAGATTGATTGGGCAACAGGCGAATTGTTAGCGTATTCATCTTTATTGGTTGACGGAAAAATTGTGCGCATGAGCGGTCAGGATGTAAAACGCGGCACATTCAGTCATCGCCATTCTGTATTGCGTGATGAGAATACAGATGAATCATACAATCGTCTTGATCATTTTAACGAACAGCAGGGAAAATTCTTAATCTACAATTCTTTGTTAAGTGAATATGGTGTGCTTGGTTTTGAGTATGGTTATGCAATGGCAAATCCGAATGCGTTGGTATTATGGGAAGCACAATTTGGAGATTTCGGCAACGGTGCACAAACCATGATTGACCAGTTCATCGCCAGCGGCGAACAAAAATGGAACCGCATGAATGGTATAGTAATGTTGTTGCCGCATGGTTATGAAGGGCAGGGGCCTGAGCACAGCAGTGCACGCATTGAAAGATATTTGCAAATGTGTGCACAGTTAAATCTTGTTATTACAAACATTACAACTGCGGCAAATCTCTTTCATGGATTAAGGCGACAGTTAACATGGAACTTCCGCAAGCCGCTCATTAATTTTTCGCCAAAGGCATATTTGCGTTATCCGGGAAGCTACAGCAATATCAGCGATTTTACAACAGGCGGATTTAAGGAAGTGATTGATGATGTTTCCGTTCCTGATGCAATTCAAATCAAAAAAGTTTTATTCTGTACGGGCAAATTATATTTTGAACTTGCAGAAAGAAAACAAAAAGATAAACGCAATGATGTTGCCATAATCCGCATGGAACAGTTGTATCCTTTGCCGGTAAAACAATTGAATGAGTTGTATAAAAAATACAATAAAGCTGTTTGGTTCTGGATACAGGAAGAGCCGTTGAATATGGGTGCAGCCTCATTCCTTCAAATGAATTTAAAGAATATTAATTACGGCGTCATCAGCAGAAGTGCCAGCGCATCTACCGCAAGCGGTTATGCAAAGGTACATGCGCAGGAGCAGGCGCAGATAATTGATACAGCATTTTCTATTTAGCCCCCACATGAAGCGAGTTATAGAAATGACTAATATCTTTGAACATATCAAATAAAAAATATTAAACACTCCCTTTTGGGGAGACGGAGGGTTTATGATTGAAATAAAAGTTCCAACAGTAGGAGAGTCCATCAGTGAAGTAACTTTATTGAAATGGTTAAAAAAAGATGGTGAATATGTTGACCGTGATGATGTAATTGCAGAGCTTGAAAGTGAGAAAGCAACATTTGAAGTAAACGCTGAACAGAGCGGTGTTATAAAAATAATTGCAAAAGAAGGTGATACTTTAAATATCGGTGCTGTGCTTGCCAACATTGATGAAAAAGCAAAACCGTCATCGGTTAATGGTCAACAATCAACAGCCGTGGTTGAAAATACAAAACCCGAAACTGAAAAGAAACAGCCTGCAAATTTAACTGGCTTAAACAAGCCACAGGTTATCACGGTTCAGGAACCGGAGGAACAACCGGTAACCGGCAACCAGCAACCTGCTCCCACGGTTGAGGCTGCGCCTGCCAGCAAAGGAATACTTGAGTTAAAAGTGCCAACCGTTGGTGAATCAATAAGTGAAGTAACCTTATTAAAATGGATTAAAAATAATGGCGACCTTGTTCAGCGTGATGAAGTGGTTGCTGAATTAGAAAGCGAAAAAGCAACTTTTGAAATGAATGCTGATGAAGCCGGGGAATTAAAACAGGTTGCAAAAGAAGGTGATGTTTTAAAGATTGGTGATGTGGTTGCAACTATTAATACTGATGTTGTGGTGCCGACAACAGTCAACAGTCAACAGTCAACAGCAGTTGTTGAAAGTAAAAAACCTGAAATTAAAACTGAACAACCTGCTGTATCTGTTCAGCAGCCAAAAGCAACACCTGTTGCATCGGCAATGATTGCCGATAAAAAAGTAAATCCATCAGAAATAAAACCAACAGGCAGCAATGGACGGATATTAAAGCATGATGTATTGGAAGCGATTTCACATCCGGCAAAACAATCATTCAACAACCAGGAATTAAATACGCGTAATGAGCGCAGGGAACGCATGAGCAACCTGCGTAAAACAATAAGCAGAAGATTAGTAGAATCAAAAAATACAACGGCAATGCTAACCACTTTTAATGAAGTGGATATGAGCCGAATTATGGAAATACGTAAGCTGCATAAAGAATCATTTAATAAAACACATGGCGTTAATCTTGGCTTTATGAGTTTTTTTATGAAAGCATCTGCTATTGGTTTGAGTGAATGGCCTTCAGTAAATGCTTATATTGATGGCGATGAATTAGTGTATCATGATTATGCTGATATAAGTATTGCCGTAAGTACGCCGCGTGGATTAACTGTTCCTGTTATTCGTAATGTGGAAAGTTTAAGCATGGCTGACATTGAAAAGAAAGTGATTGAAGTTGCAGGTAAAGCGAGAGACAGTAAGCTAACTGCTGAAGATTTGCAGGGCGGAACATTCACTATAACCAACGGCGGTGTGTTTGGAAGTTTGATGAGCACACCAATAATCAATCTGCCGCAAAGTGCAATTTTAGGCATGCATAAAATACAGGAAAGGCCAATGGCAATAAACGGGCAGGTTGTAATTAAACCGATGATGTATGTTGCGTTAAGTTATGATCACCGTATTATTGACGGAAGAGAAAGTGTAAGCTTTTTAGTGCGTGTAAAAGAATTGCTCGAAAATCCTGAATTGCTTTTATATACAAAAGATCCCGTTAAAACTTTGCTTGAGATATAAGTTTATTTTGTAAGCGTTTGCGTGTAAGTATTTTTCTTCTGGTAAAAATAAAAATGAAAGCCAGCATTACAACAAGTGCAGCCGCAATAATTCTCCATGTAAGGTTTGATGATGATTGCACAAATGCAATTGCATCGGTATTGCCAATCAGTATCATATTTGCCCAGTAATATGGCAACATTTTATCCCCGCTATTATTCTGAAAAAAGTACAATTTTGCTTTTTGTAAGGCTTCATCTTTTGTCATTCCTTCAGATAAATATTGATTGAACTTTTCTGAAATTGCATAAATGGTTTGTTCATCAGCTTTCCATAATGTGGCCGAAACAGAAGGAATGCCTGCTGTTGCAAAACCTCTTGCCAAACTATAAATGCCTTCACCTGTTGCTGTTTTTCCTACATTAGTTTGGCAGGCACTTAATATAACCAGTTTTGTTGCAGGATTGTTCAGCAATTGCAGTTCTGATAAATGAATAAGGGAATCCTGCATGTATAAAACCGGTTCGTTGTCTGTTGTATCTGCACGTGCATGAGAAAAAATGCTTACTATGGAATAAGAAGAAACATAATCAAAAAAATTATGGCGCGTTGCGTTTTGATGCGTAAATAATTTATTGCCACTATAATATGCTGCAGAAGCATGTAATGCATCAGCAGCATTTTTCAAATCGTTTACATCAAGCGTTTTTGAGAACGAAACAGGAGCAAAACCAACAAAATTCCCTTTCGCAGTTTGGTTGTTAAAGTGCTTTAATAAAAAACGTGCAGAATAAACATAACTAAAGCAGTAATCATTTAGCAAAAAATGATTGCCTGCTTCATCTGAATAAAGCGCATCAAACGGAATTACAATTGCATCAGCACAAATAATTATTCTGCCTTTTGGTAACTGCAGCGGCTGAAATATTTTTTTATAAATTGAATTGGATAATTTAATGTAAGCGCTATAATTATTCATCAATGCTTCCTTATTGGCACATAGCTGTAAAAAATCTACAGCCTGTTCTTTATTAAAATCTTTTTGTGAAAGACGGATGAATTTGGTGCTGTTTGCAGTAATAGCTAAAATATAAGTTACTGTATCACCCAAAAAATAATGAACAAAGCTTTGATTGTTTTTTGCAAGATAACTTTGAAGATCTTTTAAAGAAGGAACTGCATCCGCATATTTATATTGATAATAAGCCGGGTATTTTTGTTCCAGTGATTTTATAAATTGCGCAAAATTATTTTTAGCATCTAAAAGCTGCAGTTGAATAATTTGATATTGTTTAGAGGAGTCGCTTAAACCAGAAAACTTTTGTTCAAGCTCAATAATTTTTATTTCATAATCTTCTTGCCTGGCAGCATCTGTTTTTGATAAATAGGAAGAAGCACCAAGTTCATTCAATTTATCATTCAATAATACAGCACGGCTTTTCTCCATAAAATAAAAAGCGAGGTCTGGTTTGTTTGCGAGGTAACATGCTTCAAGCACAATGGTGTAAAAATCCCTTGTTTTGTCTCTCCAATATAATTTGCTTTGCTCACCAAATTGTTCGTGCCTTATTTGAGTTATTATTGAATCAGTAACAATCGAAGTTTGCACGCAAGCATTTAAAAAAGTTTTATCGTGGTTGGTTTTATATTGTTCTAAAAGAAGCGCTGCCTTATCATTCATTAAAATAATGACAAGATCTTTATTTGAAATTTTATCTAATTGAAAAGTTGCGGGATTGTTTTGTAAATTATTGCCAAGATTTATTTGAAGATTCCGAAAGCTTTGTAATAAATATTTTGTTGCTTCAGTAAAACTTTTTTGCAACAAATAATTTTCACCTAAATTAAGATTTGACAATGCAAGTTGCAAATTGCGGGTGGTTGTGTTCGGAATTTTATCTGCGAATAATGAGCTTTTATGGTAACAAAGTTCCGCTTTCTTATAATTGCCCAGGCTATTCAAATAGAAATTTCCAAGATCAATATAGTCGCGACAAATTTGCTCATATTCATTTGTAACATTTCGAATTTTTATTGATTCTTTAAAATAATATTCAGCTGAATCTAAAATATTTTTCTTTTCATAAATAAAACCAAGTGTTTTGTACGAAGTTGCTAACTCAAATTGATCATCGAGTCTTTTTGCTATATTACTTGCAGAAGACACATTTATAAATGCGCGATTTAAAGAATTAATATAACTTAATGATTGCGCTTTTCGATTCAGGAAATATACCAAATAAGAAGAGTCTTTTTTATTAAGTGAAACACTAATTCCTTCATTACTATCATCGATAATTTTTTGATAATCGCCGAGTAAACGATATATCTCTACTTTAAAAAAAAGAGCATCAAGATGAAAGTTTTTTATATCAATAAAATTTCTGTCGCACAAAGAAATAATGGTATCATAATAATTGAGAGCTTGCTTATAGAGCATTAAATTCTGATAAGATGATGCAATATTATAATAGCAACTTACAATTAAAGGCTTTAGTGATTTTCTTTTAATATCAGCAGCAACTCTTAATGCATTATTTGCAAACGTAATTGCAAGACGATAATCGTTATGTACAAAAAATTCATATTTCGAGATCTTTAGAAGATCAAGAATATATGCTGAGTCATTTAATGGTCTGGTGTTTTCTATTTGTGTTTTTAAATGGTAAAAGATTTTAAGCTTTTCGCTCCTTGGTTCTGAGTTTTCGTAGTCAAGATTCAATATTTTGTTGTATAAGGATGTATCTTTTTCAGTTTGGTTAAATGAATTGAAATACATTAAGCAGCTTACTAAACATAAGCACAAGTTTTTCATAAACTGTTCATAGTAAAAAAACTTACCGGTTCCTAAATTCTGTTAGTATTTCGCTTAATACTTATCTGCCTACTTGCTGGCTTTGTAATAGTTCGTGATTTTGAGAAATTACATAAGTATCATATGCAACTAAAATTAAAATAGCAAATAATAAAACTATTTCAATCACACGTTTGGGATGCGGTCCACCAGGAGTTCCGCTTCCCCCTGTTCCAGTTCCAGTTGTTGTTTCTGTAGATGGTGGTGGTGTAGTTGAAGTTTCAAATGATTTACTCATAAAGGTGTTTTTAATGGTGAATGTATTTTTGATTTAAAATTCCTACAATTTTTTCAACCATTCTTCAGCTTTTTCACTGCCTTCTTCTTTTTCGGTTACTACTTTTTGGAATAATTTTTTGGCTTCTTCTTTATCACGAGGTTGGTTTCTTTCCAATAAAGTTACAGCTTTTAAAAAATCTCCGGGATTACTAAACAATTTCATGTTAGCTAATTCATCAAATTGTTGCACAGCTTCATCGTAATTCTGTTGTTGAAGGTATGTAAGTCCGGCGAATTTTTTAGCATCCCCGTTTGCAGGATCATTTTTTTCTACCCATTCAAACAGTTGCAAAGCCTTACTATAATCTTTATTATTATATGCTGCAATACCTGTTTGCAAACTGTCATGCGAAGCATCCATTGTTTGGCTTAAGTTGCTGTAATTTGTTTGTATATAATTTGCTGCAAGTTTTTTGGGCGATGTATTCGCTTCAAATAAATATACCGATGCAAAAAGCAATAAACAGGCTGCTGCTGCATAAGTTATATACCTGTTGAAGATTGTTCTTTTAGGTATAGAAATTACAGGCGTTATATCCTCTTCCTGCTTTATAGTATCAGCTTGCCATTCTGCTGTTTTGTTGTTTAATAATGTTTCGCGTAAAACCTGGCGGGTACTAATATAAAATGCTACTTCTTTTGCAAATGCTTCGTCAGTTGCGCATTTTGTTTCAAATACTTTTCGTTCTTCATTGTTCAGCGTTTGCTGAAAGTATGCTTCTATATATTCCAATGTGTCAGGCATAAAATTTATTTGGGTTAGACTAATTATTATTTATTAACCGAAGCGCTGTGCTCAACCATGATACTGTAAACATTCATGCTGCCTTAGAATCCTGAAAAATTAACCAGTTACAGTTATCTTTTCGCGAAGCTTTTCCAGGCATCTTAACCGGGTTGTTTTAACTACGGCTGCATTGCTGTATGCCAGAAGTTCTGCAATTTCCTTATCTGTTAAACCATCTTCAAACATCACCAAAACTTCTTTACACTTTTGCCCAATGTTTTCAAGCTGTTTTTTAATATTAGCTTTTAATTCACTGGTTACAAGCTTTTCAACTACATTCTTTACATTATCTGGCAACTGGTTCAGCGTATCGGCAACAGGCATTGTTTTATGTACCTGTTGTTTATTAGTCGCATTTTTTCTCACAAGGTCAATACATTTATTAGAAAAAATTTGGTAGAGGTAAGTTTTAAGAGAAGAACGCCCGTCAAAGCGGTCGTTAATTATATTGTGAATTGCCGATAAAAGCGCATCACTGTATGCACTAAAGCTATCGTCGTAATTCAGGCTATATTTTTTGCAGCCTTCATCTACAAAGTAAAAATATCGCTCATAAAGTTGTTTTTCCTGGCGGCAGCGCTCTGCATAATCTGCTTTTAACCCATGCAGTATTTGAGTGTCTTGTTCCAAAGAAGAGGAGGTTTAATGTACCGTAAAATAATGTTATTATACTAATATAACATCATTTAATGTGAGAATTGGAAATTTTTCAATTTATAAAATTCTTTCCCGGCTATATTAATTATGCGAAAGATAAACATTAATAAAAATTACCTGCTATTGTTTCCTTAAATATAGCGTGCCCGATTAATATATCATAACAAGGCAGCGTAAGGTTGCCATCAAACAAAACAATTTTTTTAATTTATTAAAATCTATGAAAATGAAACAATTTCTTGTAGCAGCCACATTAATGGTTGCATTAACGTCGGCAGCATTTGCAGACGGAAAAAATTCAAATGCAAAATTTTTGAGTGATTTGAAAACAGGTTTAAAAAGTGTAGACCAGTCTGCATGGCAAACCACAGATCTTTACAAAAAAGCACATTTTACAGTAAACAAAACAAATGTAAACGCTTATGTAAATCCGGAAACAAATGCATTAATCTGCTTTGCTGTTAGTATTGATGCATCAGCTTTGCCTGAAAATGCAATGGAAAACATTGCCAAAAAATACCCGGGCTGGAAAGTTTTAAATCCAACCATGTTTATTACTGCATCTGGCCAGACATCTTATTATGTTCAGGTTATTAATGGTAAAGACAACCTGGCATTAAGTATTTCTGTAAAAGGCAAACCAAGTATCTATTCAAAAATTCCTCAGTAAGATTGTATCGTTTGCGTTTACAATTAAAACAAAATCAAACATGAAAAAGATTATTACGGCCATAATTTTCTGCACAGGATTTATTTTCAATACAGCTTTTGCAGAAGATGACAGCATAGACGCGCATATAGCGAATACGCTTTTTGTTCTCTTTAAAATAACCAATACATGTGATATTGTAAATGCAAACGATTATCAGCAAAGTACTTTTGTTTACAACGGAATTGTTGTAACTGCTTTCAAAAGTAAGTCAACCAACTGGACCGGATTTTTTAAAAAGATACCTCCAGAAAATTTACCTCCAAGCGCAGTTTTACAAATAAAAAACATGTACAAAAGCTGTAGTATTGAAAATGCGACATTGTATTTTAATGGTGATGGCGATATAATTTATTATGCAGAAGTAATAGTAAGCAGTAAATGTATTGTACTAAAAATTCAACCATCAGGAGATGTAAAAGTTTTTGATTGTATGAACCGGAAGCAGTAAACTCACCAAACAGTAAACTTATCTGTTAATTGCAACTGTAAAGTCCCGAATTAATTCGGGACTTTTTTATGCAGTTTTTACAAATAATATTTTTCATCAAGATAGTAAAGCCCGTCTGTTTTTTTCCAATACCAGAATTTCTTTTTATAGATATAATAATTGCCTTTTAAAGAGCTTAAACTGTATTGCTGCGGAACATATATAACACGCGGCGGCACTGTATGATAACGCGCCTGCAGGTTTGCGCGCTGTTGCGTTGTAAAACCTTTTGATAACTGTAAGCTGTTGTATTTTATGTCTGCATCTGGCGGCAGATTTTGTTGCGGCGTTAATAATCTTCCATATCCATCTGAAATAATCATTACTGTGTTTGCAGATATAGTTTTTACTGAATCTGCATTAGCCGGATTTGTAGTTGCTGTATCGGTAACCGTGTTGTTGCTGTTATTATTTCCAAAGGAATAATTTGGTTTTGACGGAACTGTTTTTTTTGCGCAGCTTATGCAAAAAAGAATACAGAAGCAGGCAATTAAAATTTTTTTCATGTTTAAAATCTAGATTATTGGAATTGCGAATGGTTTAAAAATTACTCAATTTTTTATGCGTTGATGATAGTTTATCTTAGCCGGTAAATTTAAACAATTGAAATCCATTCTTATCATTGATGATGATTCCCGCAATACTTTTGCCTTATCTGCAGTGCTTAAAGCAAAAGGATATACAGCTTTTACTGCCAATAATATGGTTGAAGCTTTTGCCATATTAGAATCTGGAAAAGAAATTGGCATTATTCTTTTAGATATAATGATGCCCGGCATGGATGGCTACGATGCAATTCCCATGTTTAAATCAACACCAGCATATAAACATTTACCTGTAATTGCAGTAACAGCCCATGCCATGCAGGGCGACCGCGAAAAATGCATAGAAGCTGGCGCTGATGATTATGTTGCTAAACCGGTTGACGTGGATTTGCTTCTTAAAATTTTAGAAGAATATTTAAAATAATTTTTAGTGGAAGAGACTTTAATTAAAGATGAAGAGATTGAATTATTGATTAATGAGCTGGCACAGCATTATGGTTACGATTTTACGAATTATGCAAGAGCTTCTTTAAAAAGGCGTATAGGCCGCCTGTTAGTGATAGACAGAATACCTGGTTTTGCCGAGTTGTTTTACCGTGTAAAAAATGATGAAAATTATCTTACTCATATCATAGAAAGCCTTACTGTAAATGTAACCGAAATGTTTCGGGATCCTGCAGTATTTAAAATTATAAGAAAAGAAGTTTTACCCGTGCTTGCAACACATCCGTTCATACGCATCTGGCATGCAGGCTGTGCTTCTGGCGAGGAAGTATATTCAATGGCAATGATGCTTGATGAGGCAAACCTGCTGAATAAATCTCTTATATATGCTACTGATTTAAATCCTTCAGTAATTGAAAATATTCAAAAAGGAATTTTTCCGATGAACAGGATGCAACAATATTCAGAAAACTACATTGCTTCAGGTGGTAAAAAAGATTTTTCTTCTTTTTATACAGCGCAATATGGCTGGGCAAAATTTAATCAGCGATTAAAACAAAAAATGATCGCAGCCATGCATAATCTTGTTTCAGACAGGTCTTTTAATGAATTTCAATTAATATTTTGCCGCAATGTGCTTATTTATTTTGATAAGATTTTACAGGATAAAGTGTTTCATCTTTTTGATGACAGCCTTGAAAAATTAGGTTTCCTTGTACTTGGCTCTAAAGAAAATTTGCGTTTTTCGCCTGTAGCAAAAAAATTTGCACAAATACAGAATGAAAAAATATGGCGCAAGATTCAGTAATAAAATATAAAATGCTTGCTATTGGCGGTTCTGCAGGCAGCCTTGAAGTAATATTAAAAATTGTAACTGCATTGCCGGTTACTACCAATATCTCAGTTTTTATTATTGTACATCGAAAAAATGATGGAGAATCCATATTTCGCAATTTGCTTTCGGCACGTACTGATCTTCCTGTAAAAGAAATAGAAGATAAAGAAGAGATTATCTCCGGTATTATTTATATAGCGCCTGCAGATTATCATGTTTTAATAGAAAATGAAAAAATGTTTTCACTGGATTTATCCGAAAAAGTTCATCATAGCAGGCCAAGTATTGATGTATGTTTTGAATCTGTTGCAGAAGTTTTTGGCAAATCTGCAATTGCAGTTTTATTATCCGGCGCCAATGCCGACGGTGCAGAAGGAATACGTAAAATACAGCAGTGTGGTGGTTTTGCAATTGTTCAGGATCCGGAATCTGCTGATGTGGGTTATATGCCGCAGCAAGCGCTTGAAATAATGCAGCCTGATAAAATTTTAAGCGGGAATGATATCGCATTATTCATTTCAAAATTGTTGCAGCCATCAGGTTAATTTAAAATCGCCTGTTTTTTCTAACGCATTTAATGAATTAATGATGATTGCTGGCGGCACAACTATTTTACGCAGGATTGTATTCATCCAGGCAGCGTCAATTGTAAGCAACGCAGCCAGTTCATTATTTTTATAAATTTCATGAAGCATTGAAAATTTTCTGAAATCGCGTGACACCGATTTTAGTTTAAGTGTAATGCTTATTTTATCAGCAAAAATTATTCTCTTTTAAAAACACATTCTTCCCTGAATAATATCGGCCCTATCTCAAGTTCCTTCATCAGTTTATCTGTAACGCCATTATCAAACAAAAAACAAATACGGCAATAAGCGCCAAAATCATAATATACAGAATGGCGCAAATGAAAATTAGGATCAAGATCGCTCCATCTCATCTCTGCATTTTTTATGTATGCCATTTACTAAAGTTATGCAAACTATCTTTTGGAAAAATAGGTTATGCGCACTTGTATAGAACTTTCATTTTGCGAACGTCCATAATTAAAATCAGCGTATAAAAAATCAAACGGAGCAAGAATAAAACCTGCACCATAAGCAGTATGCCATAAGTCAGATTTTTCACCGGGAATCCATACGCGGCCATCATCAAAAAATACCTGCAGGCCGGCTTTGCCATTAAAAAGATAACTGTGCACAGGACTGATAAAACGAAGATCATTTGTATTATAAACTGCGGTCTTTCCCCAAAACCTGTCACGCTTAAAACCTCTTAATAATGTTCCTCCAATAGATGCTAATTGATAAAATTCCGGATTGCCTGTTACAGTTTGTGCGCCTGTACGAATGTTTAAAGAAAATTTTGAAATTAAAGGAACATAAAAATGCACTGTTCCTGCATAATTAAAGTAGTAGCTGGAACCAGTTTTAATATTATGTGCGCCTGATGCTGTTGCATTAAAATAAACTCCTTTTGTTGGTACAATTGCATCATTTAAATATTGAAAGCTATAGCTGATGCCTGCGCCCGCAAAAGTTTTCCAGTCATAATAAGATTTAGCAGGTTGATATGTTTTATTTAAAAATTTGGATGAGTCATTAATAATTTCCAGGCCGTTTGCAAAACCATATACATTTAAAGTGCTCTTGCCAAAAGTTTTTATAAAGCCGGGTTGCACAATCCATTGCCTGGTACGCATAGTATAATATTGCGCGTTATAGGCAGGGTCAAAATGTGTTTCATTTCCAACCCCAAAAAAATGAACCCAACGTATATTGTCATAGTTGGCCAGTATTATAAAGTCTGAGTGTGCAACAAGATTTGGAAAAAGTGCTCTGTAAGTAATGCTGTAAGATTTGTCCATTAACGAATAATGATAATTAATGAGCTGGTTTGATGCGTAAGGCTCTTTCCCCCACGCAAAGTGTTTTATCCTGTAACCAAGACCCACATATAGCTTGTCTTCATTAGAATAAAATACAGACGGTACAAAACCTTTTTTATCACTTGTGAACCACTTATAGCTGTACCAATGAAACATTGAAGCCTTATTAATTTTCAATTGCGTTTGTGCGCCGGTTTGAATACTGTCAACTGTATTGCCATAAACAACAATCTTATTATTGTTTGGTGAATTATTAATAACCGAATCTTTATTTATACCTCCAATAATTTTTAGTTTAATAGCATTACTGTTATTGCCTTCAATCACATATTTGTCATTTCCTGTTATACCAAAAAGCCGTATTTCTTTTGTTTCAGAAGGTTTGAAAATTCTTGTGTAAAAAGCAGTATCTTTTTTTATTCCCTGGCTATTTAAACCAAAAACCTTTACACTTGTTTCACCGTTATTTATCCGGGTCACATCAAATTCTTCATTTAAGTATGAGCCCGGAATTTCAACTTCTTTTGAAATAAAATTATAATATTCAGTTGCCCACTCAACAAGATGGCTGCGCCTTGCTTTTAATTTTTCAATTGTGTTTTTACCAATAAGCGGGTAAATTTCTGCAGGTAAATTTTGTATTGATTTTTCTATTACCTCATCTGTTAAACTCTGTTGCAGATCCAACGCTATAGATTGCCAGTCGCTCAGGGTTGCTTCATTTATCAAACGACGATCAAGGTTCCTTTCTTCGTAGTTGAAATTTTTTACATTTTTGATATTGTTATCAAACGGCTGCATGTAATTTAAACCGCCTGCCTTTAATCCCAGATTTAATAATAAGCCGTTGTGTGTTGAATATACCTGGTCCCGGTCTTTAGGTACAGGGATAAAGGTAACTTTATCGCCTGTTTTTATTTCTCCCCAGCTCCATTGACCTTCATGCCTGTCCCAGTCGTTTATAAACATGTCAAACAGCCGTGCACGTATAAATGTTTTTTGATCTATTACACAGCTATTACATGAATTTAAAGTATCAATCATTTTTAGGGTTTCAATATAATTCTCAAAATTTCCAAGGTTGTCAGCTTCTTTCCAATTGCCATGAATTCGTTGTTCAAGCGTGTAAAAATCATTTCCGTAAACATCATTGTATTTATCTAATGCCTTTTGTTTTGGCACATACACATAACTTAGATTACTATGATATACTCCTGCCTTATCTGCCATATAAGGTATGGTTGCTGCGGCATAAGGGTTAGACATTGATACTTCATCGTTAACCTTATGCTCTATAAATGTTTTTTGTAATGCGGCAGGCAGAACTTTACCAAGTGTTTTATTTACCGAACGTATGGAATATTCTTTTTCCTGCGAATTAACAAGATGCAAGGTTTTGGTTTCATTACCTCCGCCGGTTTCAACAGGCTTTAATCCGCCATTTGCAGTATCTAACAATAATACTTTAACAGTTATGGGAGTTGCCCAAATATTACGGTAATTGCTTCCCCATAACCATTCATGCCAGCCTGAAGATTTATATTGCTCGCCTGCTGCTAATGTTTTGAATTTATTTGCTGTATCAGTATTAACTGCCTGTGCAAAACTGAAGTGAACAGCAGAGATTAAAATTAAAAAAACCAGTATAAAAGAGAAATGGAATCTGTTCATGGGCTATTTATTTAAAAAAAATCCTGCCAATGTTTTAATTATTTATAAAAACTTAAAATAAGCAGGTTATTGCAATGCCTCCGGTATAGGAATTTGTTGCTTTTCTGTTATGACAGGTGTATTTATTATTGAATTAATTGCATTCAGTAAAGATTTTTTTCCTTGTGCATCTTCTGTAAGCTGCCAGATCATTATTCCGCTGGCCTTTCTTATAGCGAGCTTTGTTTTTTTCTTTATAGTAGCAATGCCATTATAGTAAATTGTATCTGCAACCTGGTCTTCATTTTGTGCACCGGGATATTGCGTTATCAAATCCCCGTAAGCATATTCATTCTGTGAGAATTTGTTATAAAAACCCCAGCCATAAAAAGGAACACCAAGTCCTGTTTTATTTACAGGCAATCCTTTAGCGGCCCAAAAATTCAGATCGTTTACAGCCATAGAATAAGATGAATGCTGGCCGGGATGGTTTGGCGCCCAGGGGCCGGTTGAATCATAGCTCATAATATTTGCAAAATCAAAATAAGCAAATGTGGAAGAAGGAATTTGATCAGCAAACCATGTTGCAACAGCCGCGGTTACCAGTTTATTTTTTGGCTTTAATACTGTTGATAGTTTTTGAATAAAGCCACCATAATTTTTGCCGATAATATTTCCTTCAAGGTCCACATCGAGACCGTCTAAATTATTTGCCTGTACATAAGCAAGCAATTTCTTGCAAAATGTCTGTACATTTTGGGGCTGCGTTAAATTCTTCCAGTTATTCTTTGTTCCGCCAAGATCAGCGCCGCCCATTGACATTAATACTTTTACATTGGAAGCATGTGCATTATTTACAACAATTGATAAACCTGGAAATGTTGTAAGGTTTCCATCAGCGTCAGGATTAGCGAAAGCAATATTTAAGTGGGTGATCTTTGTGTAATCAAGATTGGCTGCATTGTTCGGAAAATCATCCCATGTATTTAAATAGCCAACTATGCGAAACTGTGCAGTTGTTTTTATTGTAATTGAACACAAAAGAATAAACAAATATGCAAAGAGTTGTTTCATGCGAGATGTTTGAAATTTAAAATTAGTGATAAGGTTTGAAATAATGCTGCCATGAAAAGCCGCAGTACAAGGGAGTGACACAAGGAACAATGCCACGAAGTTCTATGGCTGATAAAATAATCTTCTACAATTTCTGCAGCATATCAACCACACCTTCTTTTTTCAAAATTAAATAACCCAGGCGATCATTGCTGATACCTTCTTTTAAAACATAATTAAAATAAAGCTGTTCATCTTTTACTTCTGTTTCAAAATACCTGAACTGAATATTTGAATATTGCTTCAGCCCTTCTCCGATCTCGTATAAATGTGTTGATAAAATAAAAAGTGTATTATCAATTTTGCGCAAACCTTCAATAACTGTTGTACTGCATTTCATTGCATCCTGCACATTAGTGCCTTTGAATAATTCATCAATCAGAACAAGCCAGTTTTTTCCATCGGTGATTTGTTGAATGGTTTTACGAATGCGTTGAACTTCATTAAAGAAATAACTTTCGCCTTTTATAATATTGTCAATTACGTGTATGTTGCTGATAAGCCCGTCGAAGAAATTTAACTGCAGATTTTCTGCAGGAACACCCATACCTATATGCGCTAAATAAGTGCTTACACCAACAGCTTTTATAAAGGTACTTTTGCCAGCCATGTTTGCGCCGGTTAGAAATAGAAAATTTTGATGCGGTGTTAAGGTAATGTCGTAAGCAATTGGTGTTGGCAATAAGGGATGATATAATTGTTTTGCTTCAAAATGCGGAACAATATTTTGGGTAAACGCAGGAAACGAATATTTATAGTTGATGCAGGCCGTTGCCATGCTGTAAAATGCATCAAGCCGGCTGTAAATTTCTATAAGTTCCTGCGCTTCCTGTTTGTAATTATTGCGAATAAAATAACCAAAATGCAATATATTTTGTAATGATATTTTTTTTGATTTTTTATATTGGATTATTTGCTGTGCTACAGGCTTTGCAAGCAACATGCGGATGCGTTGCAGCAGCACATCTAACGCAGCCGGATTTTTTTCTTTATTAAGCAGTTGATAGATGGTAAATATGCCCTGCATGAAATCTATAAAATGTGTAACCGAATAACGTACAAGCGAAAAATCAGCAGTATAAAATATTTTATAGAAATTACTGCTAACGATATTGGGTTGAGAAGGAATATTTTCAACCTGCGATTCGTAAAACTTTTCAATCATCAGCACAGAGCCATTTGAAATAGTTTCCGGCCAATCCTTATGTACTTCAATAATGCGTTGTAATAATTGCTGGCGTTCATTAATTTCTTTAATAGAAGATAAAGTTGATTTCAGGTAATGTTCCAGCCATAATTTCCCATTGGTTGTTTTACAAAAATTAATATGATGTAAAAGTGATTGCTCTTCGTTGTGATCGAATATAGAAAGGTCGTATAAAGTGGTTTTATCAATCAGCATACCCCAGCCCTAAAGGAATTATTAAACTTTCGTAATATTATATAAACACTTTTAATTTCTGAGTACATAGTCTAAAATTATCTGCTAAACTTCAAACGCATTCCTTTATAAGATTCATCAAATACTCCGTTTTCATAAATCAAATTACCATTTATAAAACTGTGCGTAACAGAAGCAGGAAACGTAAAGTTTTCCAATGGGCTCCAGCCGCATTTGTAAAGAATATTCTCTTTATTTACTGTAACCGGTTTATGCAGATCAACCAGAACCAAATCTGCATAATAACCTTCCCGAATAAAGCCACGGTCTTCAATTTCAAAACAGGTTGCAACGGCATGGCTCATTTTTTCTGCTATTTTTTCCAATGTAATTTTCCCTTCTTTATAATAATGCAACATCAACATTAATGAATGCTGAACCAGCGGTAAACCTGCATGCGCTTTTTCGTAGGGTTCATTTTTTTCTTTCCATGTATGTGGTGCATGATCCGTTGCAATTACGTCAAGCCTGTCGTCAAGCAATGCATTCCATAAAGCTGCTTTGTTATTCGGTGATTTTATAGCAGGATTGCATTTGATCAAATTGCCCAATCTTTCATAATCATCACTTGTAAAATGTAAATGATGCACGCAAACTTCAGCCGTAATTTTCTTTTCTTTTAATGGGATAATATTGGTAAATAACTGTAATTCTTTTTCTGTGCTGATGTGTAAAATATGCAAACGGCTTCCATATTTTTTTGCATATTGAACAGCTCTGAATGAAGATTCAAAACAAGCTTCTTCATTTCGTATAACTGGATGGTCTGACGGTTCAAGAACTCCTTTCTCTGCTTTTAGCTTAGCAAAATTTTCTTTAATGATCTTTTCATCTTCGCAATGCGTGGCAATTAATAATTCTGAATTGCTGAAAATTTTATCTAAGGCAAGCGGGTTATCAACCAATAAATTTCCGGTTGATGAACCCATAAAAATTTTTATGCCGCAAATGTCTTTTCGCTTTTCATTGCACCGCATTACTTCATCATAATTATCATTGCTTGTGCCCATGAAGAAAGAATAATTAGCAAGCGAAGTATGCTTTGCAATATTGTATTTGTCTTCTAATAATTGTTGGGTGAAGGCCGGTGGTTGCGTATTAGGCATCTCCATAAAGCTTGTAACGCCACCAGCCACTGCAGCCTTTGATTCCGTATAAATTGTTGCCTTATGCGTTAACCCAGGCTCACGAAAATGCACCTGGTCATCAATAGCGCCGGGAAATAAATACAAACCGGTCGCATCAATTTCTTTTATTGAATATTTTAAATTGATGTGTGTTACGATCTTTTCAATTCTTCCATCTTTGATCAGCACATCACTTTGAAAAATTTTATTTTCATTTACTATAGTTGCATCTCTGATTAAATAATTCATGTGGTATAAATCTTTTGCAAATTAATAATCTTGCTTCATTAGATTAATTATTATAATCAGCAAAAGCGCATCTTGTTAAATTAATAGTAATATAAAAATGATGTAATTTATTTTTTAGAAACTATGCCTGAGCTGATGCAAGACACACCCGACCATATAAAACAAATGCAGTTGAAAATCTGGCTTTCAAAAGTCCCGGAGAAAGATTAAAGCAGTTTATTATTGATAATGATGCTTTTTAAAATGATAAAATCTGCCAAAGCATCACTTGAGTTACAACAAAAAGATAATAACAAATAAACTTTAAAATAGTTCCTCTGTATAACTTGCATCAAAAATTATAATGTGGAATTCAGTTGCGGTTTTTTGCGGTTCTAAAAATGGCAATAATGAATTGTTTGCAAGACATGCTCAGGAAATTGGATTAATACTCGCCCAAAAAAATATTCAGCTTATTTATGGCGGCGGAAGAAACGGTTTGATGGGTATTGTTGCTGATTCAGTTTTAAAAAATAAAGGTAAAGTTATTGGTGTCATTCCTTCTTTATTAAGTGAAAAGGAGCACCAGCATGAATCGCTTACTGCCCTGCATATTGTAGAAGATATGCATGAACGAAAGAAGATGATGTATGAATTAAGTGATGCGGCTATTATTTTGCCCGGCGGATATGGAACAATGGATGAATTGTTTGAAATGATAACCTGGAACCAGTTAAGCATTCATGATAAAACAATTGTGCTTTTAAATTCTGATGGCTACTACAATAGCCTGGTAGCGCATTTGCAGCAAATGCAGCAGGAAGGTTTTCTGTATAATCCCTGGAATGAAAGTTTATTTATAATTCAGGACCCGCAGGCCTTGATTTCTTTGATGGATGAAGATATATATCAAAACCACCACGAATGATTGGAAAAGGATGGCCATAGCTATCAAGATAAGGTGAATATTTGTTGGTAAGCAAATCAATCCCTATTGAAAAAAAATAACTGCCCTGGCCAACTACACGCTGACCATAACCTATTGCACCAATTAAGCTGTTAGCGCTGTAAGTCTGTTTATCAATCAGATCATTGTATTTGTTACTATATGAGATCCAGTTATGTTCAGGCTGCAATTGAAAAAATAAAAAAGGAACAGGATAAGCTCTCAAAAAAATACCGCCACCGTAATTGAAGCTTGATGCTTTTAAATTCTGGCCAATTCCATAATAATCATAGTACGTTTGTGAATAATAATTCAGGTTAAAAACAAGACCAGCATCAAGCCATTGTGCTAAAGAGTAGCCTATCTCAGGATTTCCTCCAATAGCAAAGCTGCCTGAGCCAAAACCAAGAGAGATGCTGCCTCCAAGAAAAACATTTTCTTTTTTAAAGCCTTTGTTTTCTCCGTCATTGTTTTCATACATGTCTTGCGCATGCAGAGTTTTTATGCTTGCCAATATGAATAAACTTAAAATAATGCTCTTCATTGGTTTAATTTATAATACAACGTAAAAATGGAAAGAGAATTTTAAAGATCGAAAATTTTGCCGGCATTTAAGATATTATTTGGATCGAAGGCTTTTTTAATAGCACGCATGATATTCAGGTTAGCTTCATCAAAAACAATATCCATAAAATCTTTTTGAATTAAACCGATACCATGTTCACCACTTATAGTGCCGCCTAAACTTTTCACCAACTTAAACAAAGCACGCAAAATTGTATTCATTTCTTCATTGCCATAACTATTTGGAATGCCTTCTTTTTTTATACGAATATGCAAATTGCCATCACCTGCATGCCCGTAGCACACTGCATGAAAATTATATTGTTTGCCTAAATCCTTTACTCCTTTTATCAATGCCGGCAATTCGGCTCTCGGCACTACAGTATCTTCTTCAATGGTATATCCTGCAGGCTTTACAGCTTCTGCCACCGCTCTTCTTAATTTCCATAACTCAGCTTTTTGTTGTGCATCATCAGCAAAAAGAACTTCACCAACGTCATATTGTTGTAACAGTTCTGCGATGGCTTCCATTTCATTCATCAGAACATTTACGTCATTGCCATCCACTTCAATTAGTAAATGTGCAGCAATATTTTCATTAACAGGAACAACATACGTATCCACCATCTGGCTTACAATTTTCAACGCATCAATTTCAACGAGTTCCAAAGCGCTTGGTGTAAAGCCTGCGCGAAAAATTGCGCTTACAGCTTCGCTTGCTTTTTCCAATGAAGCAAAAGGAGCCAGCATCAACAGGTCATACTTCGGCAGCGGAATAAGTTTCAATACAATTTTTGTAACAATACCTAATGTGCCTTCGCTGCCAACCATCAATTGTGTAAGATTGTAACCGGTTGAATTTTTTAAAACATTGGCACCTGTCCAGATTATTTCACCGGTTGGCAAAACCACTTCGAGGTTCAATACATAATCTTTTACCACACCATATTTTACCGCTTTCGGGCCGCCACTATTTTCGGCAATATTTCCTCCAATAAAACATGAACCGCGGCTGGCAGGATCGGGCGGATAGAACAAGCCTTTATCTTTTACTGTATTTTGTAAAACTTCAGTAATAACACCAGGTTCAGTTATTACCTGCAGGTTGCGTTCATCAATTTCTAGAATTTTATTCAATTTTTCAGTTGATATAACTACGCCGCCATTTTGTGGAATAGCGCCGCCGCTCAAACCTGTTCCCGCGCCACGGGGTGTAACAGGAATTAAATGCTCGTTGCAATATTTTAAGATGCTGCTTATTTCTTGTGCTGAGGTTGGTTTTACAACAACATTGGGCGGATATAATAATTTTTCTGTTTCATCATGGCCATAATGATTCAAAGATTCCTCATCAAAAAAAACATTTGCTTTGCCGCAAATGTTTTGCAATTCATTTATTAATTCAGTTGTTGCTATTTCCGCGGCCATTCCTTTTTTCAATAAGTCGCAAAAATAATGAAGAATGAATGACACATTATAAAGGCAATATCGATATATTTATGATTTAAAGTCTTTAGCATTTAGTTTTACCACTTTGCCATTTTTTGATACAACTATATAAGAATTATCTCTGCGTTTACGATCTAAAAGACGTTCAATTGCTAATTTTCCGCCCTGTAATACCTTTGCTTTAATATCAGTTTGAGTCATTATTAATTATTTTTTAATTGCTTCCCATTTGTTTAAATTATAAATAGCTCCCTTCTCTGTTATACGCCCTTCAGCAATTAGTTCCGGTTCTGTTTTTGAATTATCAATTAGCATCCAAAAATCAACTATATCTTTATACAAAGTTATAAAGTTCTTCATTCCTGCATAGTATCTCCTGATAATTGTTTCTTTTGGTACATCATGTCCGCCTTCTGTTACCCGGTTCTTTACCCGTTCAATTGCAAGTTCTGGACTGTCAAGCCAGTAATAAATTAAATTGACAATATAGCCATATTGTTTAGCTTGTTTAATATATATAAAAAAACTGCGGGAGGAAAGAGTTGTTTCAAAAGCAAAGTCTTGCTTTTGGTTAAGTAGCTCATGGATTCTGCGAATCATGATTTTACCAGATTCAATAGCTACTTTTTCGGGTTGAAAAGGAGAAAGGCCTTTGGCTATTTCATCTGCATTTACAAACTCCTTTATCTGCAATAATTCCGGAAGAATAGTATAAGATGCAGTTGTTTTTCCTGCACCATTACAACCGGAAATAATAAATAAATTGGGCACTTTTTATTGCAAGATAATTATTCCAACATTTGATGTATACATTGGCTTCACCGCAAATGGTTTCAAGTTCGTTTATTAATTCAGTTATTGCTATTTCTGCGGTCAATCCTTTTCAATAAGCCGCAAAAATAATGTTTACACTTTATCTTTTATCCTTTGGGATATCGGGCAAACCTTTTCCTTCATTTATTGATTTCAACAAACTTTCGCCGGCATTTACAATAATGTTTATTTTATAATTTTCGTTTTTCATGACTGGGTTCTTTTATCTAATACCGATTGTAATTTTTTAAGCTTTGATTCCCAGAAATTATCAAAATAATTTATCCATTTCTGCAGCTCGTTAAATCCATCCTGTTTTAATAAACAATGCCGCTCTCTGCCAATTCCCTGGATAGAAATAAAGCCTCCCGTTTCTAATATTTTTATATGTTTAGAAACAGCAGGCCGGCTCATATCAAAGTTTTCAGCCAAAGCATTTATCGTTAAACTTTTCCTGGAAAGCAGCTTCAACATTTGCCTGCGGCTTGGATCTGCAATTACCTGGAATGCGTCAGGCGTTGGTTGTGCCATAATTTATGTGTTTAAGAATTTATGAATTTTTTGCATGTTCTGCCTCCAGCCCTCATTCATTGCATTATAAATAGGCAGCTTGTCAATATTCTGAAAACCGTTATGCACTAACTGAAGTTCGGTGCCATCGTTTTTTTCTGTCAGTGTCCATTCAACAATTGAGTCCATAGTCATTCTGTCTTTTGACGGGCCACCTTTCCAGGAATAAACAAGTTTTTTGTTGGGAACCATTTCAAGCACTTTACAATAAACAATACCATCGAAATCAAATTGCGGTAATGGATTTGTTCTGAACTGGAAATCGTGCCCGACAACTGGCTGAAAATCGTTTTTCATCAGCCACAGTTCCATTAATTCTGAATTGGTAAGATATTCCCAAACTGCCGCCGGCGGATTTGGAAAAAATAGTGTGTGGTTAATACTGTTTGTCATAATAGGTAACTTTTAAGTTACACAAATATATGTGTAACTTTTGAGTTACCTAAATTTTTTAAAATATCTTTCAGTTTTTTTTAAATTCTTGCTGAATGGTTTAATTTATCTTATTAACCGGGTTAATAAGATTTGTTCTGAAAGTTGAGATATCACATTTCTATCACGAAAAAATTGTAAAAATATTCTTATTAGTTTTTAACAAATCAGCTTTCTACATTTACCGTAAGTAGATGCGACTTATTATAACTTCAATAAATTATTTAAATTTATGATCCAGGTTCTTTTCGCGTTTTTAGCAGGCATACTTACCATTGCGGCGCCATGTATTTTGCCAATGCTGCCTATTATTTTGGGCGCCTCGGTTGGGCAAAAGAGCAGGCTGCGTCCTTTGTTTATTGTGCTTGGTTTTGTGGTAAGTTTCGCGGCTGCAAGCCTTATACTTTCTGCGTTGGTAACGCATTTAGGTCTCTCGCAAAATTTCATTCGCAACATTGCTATTATAATGCTTGTAATATTTGCTTTTTTTATGATCTGGCCAACACCGTTTGAACTGCTTACCGCAAAGCTTTCTGGTTTTATTAATAAAGCAAGTGAAGTTGGAAGTTCGCGCAAGGGTTATAGCGGCGCGTTTATTTTAGGGTTGGTATTGGGCATTGTATGGACACCTTGCGCCGGCCCTGTGCTTGGCACCATACTCACTTTAGTGGCAACACAAGGCTCTGGAGGTATGGCAAGCTTATTAGTTATTGTGTATGCATTAGGTGCCGGTATTCCAATGCTCGCAATTGCTTATGGCAGCCAGTGGTTGACAACCAAAGTTCGCGGACTGGTAAAATATTCTGCACGATTGCAACAGGTGTTTGGTGTACTCATTTTATTGCTTGCAATAGCAATGTATTTTCAGTATGATACAGTAATTGAAAACAAACTCACTGCATTTTTTCCGCAAAGCGGGTTGGAACAAAACCTGGTAAATAAAAATATGGTAGTTGAAAATTCTTCCGCAACTTCATCCAGCGGTGATGAAAAAAATAAGCTTTCAAATCTTGGTACAGCACCTGAATTTGCAGGCATCAGCAACTGGCTTAACAGTAATCCGTTAACAAAAGAACAATTAAAAGGTAAAGTTGTGTTGATTGATTTCTGGACATACTCATGCATTAATTGTGTGCGCACCTTGCCTTATGTAACCAAATGGTATGATGAATATAAAGACAAAGGTTTTGTAGTGATCGGTGTGCACACGCCGGAGTTTGCTTTTGAAAAAGAAAAAGACAATGTGCAGACCGCTATTCAGCGTTTCAAAATTCATTACCCGGTTGCACAGGATAATGATTTTAAAACCTGGAAAGCATACAATAACCAGTTTTGGCCTGCGGAATATTTAATTGATCAGAATGGCAATATTGTATATAAACATTTTGGCGAAGGCAACTATGATCATACTGAAAATGCTATTCGTGAATTGTTGGGTTTGAGTAATCCTGTAAGTAAAGAAAATGGCCAGGATTTAAGCAACGTACATTCACCTGAAATGTATTTTAAATTGCCAAGGCTTAAAAATTTAACGCCTGAACAATCAGCTTCAGAAATGCCACAGCAATATTCACTTCCTCAAAATTTAGCCTTAAATAATTTTGCTGTTGAAGGTGAATGGCAGTTTGGAAACGATCACGCTGGACTTACCAAAGGCGCGGGTAAAATACGTTTGCATTTTTCTTCGGGCAAAGTATTTATGGTTGCTGCTTCTGCCAAACCAATTGGTTTAAAAATTTTGGTTGATGGTAAAGCGCAGCCAGATGTTACTGTAAGCATGTCTCAACTCTACACTTTGTTTGATTCAAATGATTATCGTGAACATACTATTGAAATAGAAATTCCTTCAGCTGGTTTTGAAGCGTTTACATTTACGTTTGGATGATATTTATTTACTTTTTCTCTTGAAAGAAAAAGTACCAAAAAGTTCAAGAACGGATGATATACAGCACATCCGTTCATTCGCCTTGATTAAGCCTTTGTAGTGTTGTTTCTTCGGCTGTTGAACCTTGATGCCTTATGCTGGACGGTTGATTGATTTCTTAAACTTTTTTAAGACAAGAATAAAACATACGTTGTTACACGTCATGCCCAACTTGATTGGGCATCTGATATTTGAAAAATTTATTGTGATAAGATTTTTTGCATGTTCTTTTTATAATCCGGATTATCGGTTATTCCATCGTGCCCTTGACCATTGAGTGTAATTAATGTGTCTGTTGATTTTAAAAACTTTTTTAATTTAAGTGAAGACCCATAGTAAATAACTTCATCAGCATTTCCATGAAAAATAACGATCGGCATTTTACAGTTTTTAATGTATTCGTTTGTTTGAAGTTTATATTTTAAAATGAAAGTTGGAATTAAAGGAAACGTATGTTTCATCATATCTGTCATGCTGTAATAAGGCGCTTGCAAAATCAAAAGTTTAGGATGATTTGTCGAAGCAAGTTTAGTTGCGGGCCCGGTGCCCATTGAATAACCTAATACAACAATTTTGTTTTCGTCGTACCTGTTTTTTAAACTGTCATAAGCTGTTTGTGCGTCTTCGAAAAATTGTTTTTCATTATTGATGGAACCTTCACTTTTGCCATAACCACGATAATCTAACATAAAAACATCATAATGTAAGTCTGTATAAGTTTTTGCAATAGTGCCCCATGAATCTAAAGTGCCGGCATTTCCATGTAAATAAAAGATCAAACCTTTTGAACTGTCTGCTTTAAATAGAATTCCACTTAAAGTTTTTTTATCACTGGTGATGATGTTGAGTTCATAGGATGGCTGATCAAAATGAAACTGGTAATTTTTGGCAAGTTTATTAGGATAGAAAAGTATTTTTTCCTGAAAAAAATATAGCGCTACACAGATAACAATGCAAACGGTCAAAAGAATTATAACGATTTTGAAAAGCACTTTTCTCATATTAGTTAACGAAGAAAATGTATTTCCAAAAATAAATAACGATAAAGTGGAATGAAAAATGGTTTCTTAAATCTTCTCCTACTAAGTTAGCAGATTCCCGCCTACGCGGGAAAGACGTGTGACTGGTTGATTGGGTTTGAAAGTTTGATGTTTTGAGAATAAAACACATGCTGTTACCGTTTGATAAGTTTACTACAACTGGATACAATGAGAACTTTTTTTGTCATAATATTTTTTTCATTAAGCAAGCTGTCTTTTGGACAAAACATTGCTAAATGTGATTTATTGAAAAATATTTTCGCGGAAAAATATGCTGAACGAACATTCGAGTTTCAACAGTCGTATAAAGATAGCCCGACAATAATATTTATTGATACAGCAAATTTTTTTAGAGAATGCCATGATGGAAAAATAAATGGTAGAAATATGAAAATAACACATGATTCTTCATATGTTAGTAAAATAAATCGTTATAACGTTCTCGTATTTATAGCTACCATAAAGTATGATGAGTATAAAATTGAATTTTATTCTAAACTGCATCATACACTATGTGTGATTATGTTGAAAAAGAGAAAAGATAAATTTCACATCTTAAAGATTTCCTGCGCCATTCTTGATTAAATGCTTTTTAGTTGATTGTAAAAAATTTATTTCCTAAACAGTAAGATCAATAGAAATTCCTTCGCTCAACCCGCAGCCCCGATTGCAGCGGAAAGCCCACAGCCATGAGGTACGAATGGCGAGGACTTGCAGCGTAAAGCGGGCTACAGCTCAATAGAAATCCAAGCTGATGCTCCCACCCCTCCAACTCCCCTAAAGGGAAGAGTAAAAAATCTGCATCGTATATTTGCGGCTTAATAAACTCCCTTTAGGGTTGGGGCATGAGTAAAAAAGGAAAAGTTTTGGTGGCGATGAGCGGCGGTATTGATAGTACCGTTACGGCGCTGATGTTGCATAACGAAGGTTATGAGGTGGTGGGTATTACCATGAAGACCTGGGATTATGCAAGCAGTGGCAGCAGCAGTAAAGAAACGGGTTGTTGCAATCTTGATAGTTTTAACGATGCAAGAAGTGCTGCAGTGCAGAATGGTTTTCCGCATTTTATTTTAGATATACGCGAAGAGTTTGGAGATTTTGTGATTGAGAATTTTGTGGAAGAATATTTAGCGGGCAGAACGCCTAATCCTTGCGTGATGTGCAACACGCATATTAAATGGCGTGCTTTATTAAAACGCGCCGATGCGATGAATTGCGATTTTATTGCAACGGGCCATTATGCAAATATTCATCAACATGCAAAAGGACGATATTTTTTAAGCAAAGGTTTGGATGAAACGAAAGACCAGAGTTATGTGTTGTGGGGTTTGCAACAGGATTTATTAAGCCGTACCATTTTGCCGTTAGGGAATTATCATAAAACAGAGATCAGGCAAATGGCTTTGGATTTTGGTTATCCTGAACTGGCGAAGAAAAGCGAGAGCTATGAAATTTGTTTTGTTCCGGATAATGATTATCGTGGTTTCTTAAAACATCGTGTAGAAGGTTTGGAAGAACAGGTGAGCGGTGGTTGGTTTGTTGATAAGCATGGTTTGAAGTTAGGTCAGCATAAAGGTTATCCTTTTTATACAATTGGTCAGCGTAAGGGTTTAGATATTGCGTTGGGTAAACCTGTTTATGTTACAGCAATTGAACCTTCAACGAATACAGTTGTGTTGGGTGATGAAGAAGATTTGCAACAAAGCGAAATGATGGTTACTAAAATGAACTGGCAGAAATATGATAGTGTTGAAGATGAAATGAAAGTGCTTACAAAAATCCGTTATAAAGATAAAGGCGCATTGAGTAGTTTATATAATGTTGATGGAAATATCAGTGTTCGTTTTTACGAAAATGTAAAGAGTATTGCACCGGGCCAAAGTGCTGTTTTTTATGAAGGCGATGACGTGATTGGTGGAGGAGTGATACAACGAGGAAGTTATAAGTGATAAGTTGTAGGTCATAAGTTGAAAAATTCTCAATACTTATTACTTAAGGCTTACAACTTCTTTCTTTCCACATTTCATTGAAAGTTTTTTGGCTGAAATCAAGATCAGCTCTGTGTTTCGTCCAGCCTTTAAATAAACTATTTACTATTTTATTTTTCATTTTACCATTGCTCATGTTCATCATCCTGCGGCTTAAGCTCGCTTGTTTCCAAAGCTTCCATGCCACACGTTCCGAAACTGAAGCATCACCTTCAACAACAGATTCATAACGATTCTCCAACAGCAATTCATGCAGGTTAATTCTTACAGGACAAACCTCCGTGCAATTACCACACAGCGATGAAGCATAACTTAAATGCTTATACTCTTTTAAATTTTTCAGATGAGGTGTTATAACACTGCCGATTGGTCCGCTGTATGTTGTATCGTAACTATGCCCACCAATGTTTTTATAAACAGGGCAAGCATTTAAACAAGCACCGCAACGAATGCAATACAAAGCTTCACGTGTTTTAGGATTGGCTAACAAATTCGTTCTGCCATTATCTAATAAGATCACATACATTTCTTCAGGTCCGTCAATTTCATTTTTTTGTTTTGGCCCTGAAATAATAGTGTTGTAAACAGTTATTTGCTGGCCTGTTCCAAACGTTGCCAGCAATGGTAAAAACAAACTCAGATCAGTTAATGATGGAAGCATTTTTTCAATGCCTGCAACAACAATATGCGTTTTAGGAAATGCTGAACTTAATCTTGCATTGCCTTCATTTTCCGTAACAGAAATTGAGCCTGTATCAGCAATCAAAAAGTTTGCACCTGTAACACCAACTTCTGCTTCAACATATTTCTTGCGGAGCTTTTCTCTTGCTACTAATGTTAATTGTTGCGGAGATAAACCTTCAGGTGTTCCTAATTTTTCAGCAAACAATTTTGCAACATCTTCTTTGCTTTTATGCATGGCGGGTGTTACAATATGATACGGCGGCTCATTATCCAACTGCTGAATATATTCTCCCAAATCAGTTTCAATACTTTCAATGCCTTGATTCTCCAAATATTTATTCAGGTGAATTTCTTCGGTAACCATGCTCTTGCTCTTCACCAGCGTTTTGCAATTTTTTGCTTTACATATCTTCCCAATTTCAGTTAATGCTTCTTCTGCTGTTTCTACCCAAATAACTTTTGCCCCACGTGCTGAAATATTTTTTTCAAATTGTTCAAGCATTACATCCAAATGCTCTATCGCATTCCACTTTATATTCTTTGCATGTTCACGTGCAGCCATCAGATCATTAAACTGTGCTTTGCCTGCCGGTACAACAGCATTGTACTTTGCCATATTAAAATTGATCTTACGGCGATGATCAAGATTGCCGGATTTGATGGTGCTCTTTGCTATGAATGTTGATTCAGTTTTATTCATTGTTTCTTTTGTTGCCACAAAGGCGTTAAGGCATAAATTAATGCTTGGATTTTCTTCGTGACTTTGTGGCTAATATTCTTACCTGCTTTCAGCATATTGTGCTGCGGCTTCTAAAGTATTATAAAACTCTTCTCCATACTTGCGGATAATAGATTCTTTTAAAAAAATATACACCGGAACTTTTAACCGCTTGCCTAATTTGCAGGCTGCACTGCATAAATCCGGCCGCGGTGAATAATTCAAATATTCAAGGTCTTTATCTTCTTTGCTTTTACTTACACGAATTGGAAACAAATGACAACTTATTGGTTTTTTAAAACTGATCTTTCCATCATTGAAGGCTTTTTCAATACCGCATTTTATAATTCCATTTTCATCGTGGTAACCATAAGCACACATTTCACCTTTTATAGTTGGTGTAACCCAGCCAAACTCTTTATCATAAACATATTTTCCATGCTTTTCAATGGTTTTAATGCCTTCTGGAGTAAGATAGGATTTTACAATTTCGTAGTTATGAATTAATTCATCGAGTTCATCTAAATCAAGCGGAGCGCCGGCATCACCATCTTCGCAACAACCACCCTTGCATTTTACAAGATCACAGACAAATTGCTTTTCTACAATTTCATCGCTCACTAATTTGTTATTAATCGCAATCATAGTACAAAGTAAGTCAAAAGTTAAAAGTCAAAATTCAAAATTGCTCCAATCTTTTTTGACTTTTTAATTTTGAATTAAAAAGAAATTACTTCCACCTAAAAGTATTTATCAAATGCTTCATGTCTGCAACTAAAAACTGGTTTACAGGTTGTAACGAATCTTCATTTGGTGTGGCATCAAAATATAAAGCGCCACGTAAAAAATTTTTAGTAGAATCTGTAAGAAAAAATTGATTGGCAGTTGCAACATTGCCTTCCACTTTAAAAAATTCTCCGTGCACATTATCAGCAATATTCATAACTGAATCGTCAATATAAGTAGCCTTAATAGAATGCTTGTTTGTAAGATTGAAAGCATCATTCAATAAACTATCCAACTTGTATTGACCAATAATTTTATAGCTTAAATAAATACGTGCGGAAAATTGCGGGAACTCTACATTTATCCACCACGGATTTTCCGTTGCATCACCAAAAAAAGTGCTGTCTTTTACAACCTGCGCATACGCCGGATACTCAAATGTATAAGGATAACCTGGCTGATTAAATTGCTGGTATTTTTTTTCAGGAAGATTTATTTTAAAATATCCTGTTGGCTTGGGAATGTAAGGCGAGTTGCAGCTTGATAAAACAGACCACAGACAAACCATAGACCATAGAAGAAAGTTTACTGTTAATTGTTGACTGTTGACTGTTGACCGTTGACTATTTCTTTTGCTCCGCATGCGACCTAATAGTTATTTTAATTTTTTGCAAACGGTTTTTGTGCATTTCCAAAACAATAAATTCAAAATCACCGCTTGTTATTACCTGGTTTTGCTGCGGAATTTCGCCTGCTATTTCAAGTACCAGTCCTGCAAGTGAATCACTCTCACCTTTAACCGGGTCAAAAGTATTGGAGGGCAATTGCATTAACCGGCATACATCGTTTATCATGGTGCTGCCATCAAAAATAAAATTATGATCATACAATTTTTTAAAGTCTGTATCTTCTTCATCAAATTCATCTTTAATTTCGCCAATAACTTCTTCAAGAATATCTTCAAGAGTTACTATTCCGCTTGTTCCGCCAAACTCATCTACCACTACTGCAAAATGAATTCTTTTGTGCTGAAATTCATGCAGCAGATCATCAATTAATTTATGCTCGTGTACAAAGGTTAAAGGCCGCAATAAAGTATGCCAGTCAAATTCACCAGCAGTGTGTACAAAAGGCAGCAGATCTTTTGTATTAATCATGCCCACAATTTCATCAAGGTTTTCTTTATACACCGGCAACCTGCTGTAATGCAATTCTTCAATTAGCTTTAAAAGATTTGCAAATGAAGTATTATATTCTATGCCACTAACATCAAGACGCGTACGCATAACCTGCTTTACAGTTATGTTGCCAAACTTTACAATGCCTTTTAAAATATTTTTTTCTTTTTCTGATGCGGCATTGTCGGTGGTAATATCAATAGCATGGTTAAGCTCTTCAAGACTGTAAGCACCTTTACGTTTTGATAATTTTTTTTCAATAATATCTGAATATTTTACCATTGAGTTACCCATGCCATGAAAAAGATAATAAGTGCCTTCAGTTATTATCCCGAAATTTTTAAGAAACCTTATGTTATTCTGGTTAGCATAAATTTTTGGTATCACTTCGCAAAACAAAACAAGCAGCGCAGTAACAGCAACTATTTTAATAGTGAATATAACCCATACCGCAGGCGGCGGTTGAAACCGCAGCAGGTTATCAAGCAAAAGATTGGAAATAATTATAATGGCAATGTTTGCAAAGCTGTTTGCTATTAATAAAGATGCGAGCAAACCTTTGGGGTCTTCAAGCAAATCAATTATTCTTTTATAATAAGGCTGCTCTTTTGTTTTTAAAAGATTTAATTCTTTAAAGGTTAAAGAAAAAAAAGCAACTTCTGCACCGGCTACAATAAACGAAAGCATGATAAAGCCAATAAGCAAAAAAACAAGCACAGTTACAGCCTGCGGATCTATTATTTGATGTGTTTGTAAAAAAGAGATTTGCGACGGAAAAATTTCCAAATTATAAATTTTTGGTTACGATGTATTACACATCATTGCAAAGTAACACTATTGAAAATTACTATAAAAATTCAAATTAAAAAGGTAGTGTTCCTGTAGGTTCATCCTCAGAAGGAGGTTCAATGCTGCTATTGAATCCTTCAATGCTTTCACTATCAGACGGTATGGATGTATGAAAGCTATTACCGGAATTATCGCTTCTTTTATCAAGCATAATCAGGTTATCCGCAACAATTTCGGTAGCAAATTTTTTATTGCCTTCCCTGTCTTCCCAACTGCGTGTACGCAGGCGACCCTCAATATAAATCAGGCTTCCTTTGTGTAAATATTTTTGAGCCAGTTCTGCCAGGCCTCTCCATAAAACAATAATATGCCATTCTGTTTGAGATATCAGTTTGCCATTTTTATCCTTATGGGTTTCTGTTGTAGCCAAAGGAAATTTTGCTACGCTGATGTTTTTTTCTAAGTATTGTAGCTCGGGGTCTTTGCCCAGGTTGCCAATTAAAATTACTCTATTTACACCTCTCATATAAATGGTTTTAAATAGCTAAGGGTTACTATGTTTTTGCAACTTTAAAGTTATATAAAGATTTAATTGAAACCCAGTTTAATTTATAAAACCTGCAACTGGAGTGCTTTTCAGCCGTTGAATTGATGTATAAACCGCGGAAATGCAAGCGTGTTTATTTCAGCATCAGATAGCCATAATCCGGTTTTTGAATTGAGGTCAGGTTCTGAATTTAATTCAACACAAACAAAATAGCCTTGTATTGTTTGATGTGTAAGCAATTGTTTTCTCGCAGGAAAAATATTTATATTTCGGGTTGAGGTGATGTTTAATTTTTTGCAAAGCCATTCTTTTATTTTCTCAAAATTCCATTCAGGATTTGCTGTGGTTTCTTCCAGGTAAAATTCGTACAGGTTTTGCCAGATGTCTTTTGCAGTTCTTTGCTCAACAAATTTTTTGCCACCGAATGAAAAAATGAAATAAGAAAACCATCTTTCTTTTTTAATGATCATTTTTTGTTTTACCGGCAACAGGTCAATTTTATTTTTATTAAAAGCGATGCAGGTTTTATTTAAACAACACACATTGCACAAGGGCGCAGGTTTGCAAATTGTTGCACCAAAATCCATTATAGATTGATTGTACGCTGCAGGCTGGTCTTTATCCAAACACTCCTGTGCAAGCTGCGTAAAAATTTTTTTTCCTTCTGTCGAATCTGTTGGTAAATCAATTCCAAAATATCTTGATAAAACACGCAGCACATTTCCGTCAACTACAGCATAAGGCAAATCAAAACAAAAAGAAACAATAGCACTTGCAGTGTAAGCGCCGATGCCTTTTAAACTTAAAATTGTATTGTAGTCAGACGGAAAATTGCCGGAGTATTTTTCATTAATGGTTCTTGCTGTATGCAATAAATTTTTACAACGCGAATAATATCCTAAACCCTCCCACAATTTAAAAACCTCTTCATCTTTTGCTTTGGCAAGATGCGTTATTGATGGATATGCTTGAATAAATTTTTCATAGTAACTCCATCCCTGCTCTACTCTCGTTTGCTGCAAAATAATTTCACTCAGCCAAACTTTATAAGGATCTTTTTCACCTTTCCATGGCATTACTCTTTTATTTTTTTCGCGATGCCATTTTAATAATAAATTCCTGAACAGTTTTTTATTTTTCATAAAAATTTGCCGCTACTTATTTTTTATAAACGGCGTTTTTACGTCATGATAAAATAAAAATGTCCAGTCTTCTTTGTTGCCTTGTTCCCACCATTCACGGCGCAGTTGCATTGCTTTTTTCCCGTCAAAATCATACTTGGCAATAAACCGGTGTTTCATTTGTTGCAATTGCGGTGCATCGTCTGCACCAAAAAAAATTGTTTCATTATCTTCTTTTATCCAAAAAACCTGGTGATGCGGGCTGTGTGCGCCTGTAACTTTATAATGAATGTATCCATCAATAATTCCTTCAGGGTCACTTAAAAAAACAACCTGCGAATTCTGTTGCAATACAAAAATTTCTTCCGTCATAAAAGAAGGAAATCCAGTGTTCATTGCAAAATCAAATTCAGATTGCTGCACATAAAAAACAGCATTTGAAAAAGCTAAATGATAATAGCCAAGCTTGTCTTTATAACTTACTCCGCCGGCATGATCTTTATGCAAATGAGATAATAAAACTTTGGTAATATGTTCAGGTTTTATATTATTCGCCAGCAGGTTTTTATGCAACTGCATTTCCCTTTGCTGCATAAAACCAAGGCCTGTATCCAGTAATAAAATATCTTTATTTGTAATGATAATAAAAGGCTGAACTTCTACTAATAAACTGCCGCTGTGGCGTGCCTGCAGTTCATCTTTATTTAAATCAAACGGAACAAAAATTTTAGATTTATCAATTGTAAAAGATCCTTCACTTAATGGAATAATCTGCATGGCTGCAAATTAATATAACTATTGATGTTGTAATTAACCAGGTTGTATATATAAGCCTTAAAATATTTCTGAAACCAAAACTTAAGTAAAAGCCTAATCGTTTTATGTAATAAAAATGTTTATGTTTAATAAAAATTTTAAACTATGAAAAAGATCAGGATTTTATCTGTTGATGGCGGCGGCATACGCGGCGTACTGCCGGGCACAATATTAATGCAGTTAGAAAAAATTTTACAACAAAAAGATAATAACAGCACCCGCAAATTGGGAGATTATTTTGACATGATTGCGGGTACAAGCACCGGCGGTATTTTGGCTTGTCTTTACTTAATGCCTGGCGAAAACAGGAAAGCAAAATATTCAGCAGCAGAAGCAGTTGATCTTTATATAAAAAATGGCCATACTATTTTTGACCGCACACTAAAAGAAAAAGTATTAAGTGCAGGCGGCATCTTTCATCAAAAATATTCACATGATGCTTTATACGGTTTGCTAACATCTTATTTTGGTGATGAAACGCTGAATAATTTTATTAAGCCAAGCCTTATAACATCTTACGAGATCACTGACAGGAAATCTGTTTTTTTTACAAGTGCAGATGCCTGTGCTGATGATATGTATAATTTTAAAATAAGAGATGTTGCGCGTGCAACATCTGCGGCCCCAACTTATTTTGCGCCCGCACATATTCAATCGCTCAATGGCCAGTTATATACGCTGGTTGATGGCGGAATGTTTGCAAATAATCCTGCGCTCTGTGCTTATGCAGAAGCAAGGAAAACTGAGTTTTCAAAAGTTTTAAATGACGCGGACAAAACCGATAAACCAACTGCAAAAGACATGATGATTGTTTCTTTAGGAACAGGTTCAGTAAAGAAACAATATCATTATGATGAATTTAAACACGCCGGTGAAATAAAATGGCTTGAACCTGTAATTGATATTTTAATGGCAGGTAATTCTGAAACAGTTGCATACCAGTTAACGCAAATGTATCTTACGCTTGAAGCAGATTTTCAAAAAAACTATTATCGCCTTGAACCTGGTTTAAAAGAAGCTTGCTCTGAAATGGATGAAGCTACAAAAGAGAACATTGATAATTTATACCAGGCAGGCCTTACTTATGTGTATGAAAACATTGGCATGCTTAAAGAAATTGCTGATAAAATTTTAGAAAATGATTAGTTGAATTGTTTTTTCACTTATTTATAAAACATACTTTTTTCGTGTTTAAATACTTTTTTTAAAGACGAAACGTTAAAGCTTTAACGCGATAAGAATTGCATAGTTGATATTTATTGCGAAGAATAATCCAACGTCCTCTGAAAGGTCAAAATTATCTTGCCCTCTTTTCAGTTTACGTTGACTTGTTTGTTTTAAAACCAATATCCGTTTCATGAGCAAGTCGCTTACGGAAAAAATAAATATTTATATAACGGTTGATCTGCAAACAATCAACAGTTATTTTAATGCTCATGATCCTTCTCCTCTGTATAAAAAACAAATCAATCAAAAGTTTGAGCATTATATTTTAAGCGCTGTAAGTTCTGCTAAAAGATATTCCGCTATTTTTTATAAACTTAATTGCCCCGGCGCAGTAAACAAGCAATATGCTGAACCTTTAATGCATGCTGTTAAAAGACATTTTTCAAATAAAAAGATGATTCGTGAAAGCGAGTTTAAAAAATTTAAACGCCGTAATTTAATGCTGCTTGCTATAAGCGGCAGCATCGTAATTACCAGCGAAGCATTTTTACCGGTATTGCTTTCATCTGAGCACATTGGAAACATTTATAACGGACTTAAAAACTGTCTTGATGTTTTTAGCTGGGTGATTTTATGGAAGCCGATTTATGAATTGTTGTTTGCATGGAATCCCTATTTAAAAGATATTTTATTGCTAAATAAGCTTGCTACCGCAGAAGTAATAATTATTGATGATAAAATCAGCGGTGAATTTGAACAACAAAAAAGATTTAATAATCAAATTGAAGTTGAGGTAAGCAATTCACTTACCTATGAATCATTATTATCAAACTGAATAAATATTCTATGATATATCAACATCTCTTTTCAATCAATCTTTCAATGCTTATGATTGAGCCTGCATGGTGGATCAGTTTTGCCATTGTACTTATTGCAACTTGTATCTTCTTTTTTGTGTACAGAAAAAAGTCAGCTGCGCTGCAACATGCTAACGGTATTTTACAACAGCGGGTTATAGAATGCACTGAACTGCTTAACTATTCAAAAGAAAGTGAACGCAAAGCAAAGGAAGAAACAGAAGCAGCAACACGTTCAAAAAGTTTGTTACTGGCTAAGCTAAGCCATGAAATACGCACGCCGATGAATGGCGTTATAGGTATGGCATCCTTACTTTCTGAAACAGAGCTTACTGAAGAGCAGCGCGAATATGCAGAAGTAATTATTCAAAGCAGTGAAAATTTAATGACGACAATTAATGATATGCTTGTAACAGATGTTATTAATTATGCTGAAACCGGAACGGCCAAACTGGAACTGGAAGATAAAGATTTCGAACTGCGCAATATGATTGAAGGTGTGCTTGAATCGTTTGCAGCCAAGGCAGCACAAACAGGCATTGAATTAATTTATCAAATGGAAAAAGATGTGCCTGAACTGATTGTTGGCGATGAAGTTCGTTTAAGGCAAATACTAATGAACCTTGTTGAAAATGCTATGCGTTTTACAACAGAAGGGGAAATTTTAATTAGGGTTCGCCTGCAAAAAATATTGGAAGGCAACCAGGCAGATATTGGTTTTGAAGTAAGAGATACCGGTGTTGGGATGCCTGTTGATGAAATAGGGCTGTTATCAAAAGATATTACTGATATAAACATAAGAGATGATGGCAAAGCCCTTTCACTTGCAATATCTAAAAAACTGGTTGGATTAATGGGCGGCAAACTGGAAATTGAAACAAAAGAGGGAACAAAAGCAGGTACTGCAATTAAGTTTAAAATCCGTACAAGAGTAAGCCTGCAGCCACAACGTTCTAATATAAAATTTGACGCAGCACTAAGATCAAAAAATATTTTATTGGTTGATGACAACTCTACAAGCAGGAGCATTTTAAAAAAACAGTTAGAGCAATGGAACCTATTGCCTTTAGTTGCAGCATCTGCAAAAGAAGCGCTGGAAATTATACATAAAAATCAGCGTTTCGATTTGGTGATAACCGATATGGAAATGCCAAAGATGAACGGCATTGAATTAAGCGAAGCTATAAAGCAAATCAATCCGCAGATATCAACAATAATATTAAATACGAATGGAGATGAACAGTATAAAGGTCACCCGGGCTTGTTCAGTGCTGTTTTAATTAAACCGGTAAAACAGCACCTTTTGCATAAATACATTTCGCATGAATTAAACAGGAATAATATAATTACTGAGCAGCAAAGCACTAAATCAAAACTATTTGCTGATCTCGCAAAACAGTACCCCTTGCGCATTTTAGTTGCAGAAGATAATAAAACAAACCAGGAAGTGGCTTTGAAAGTATTAAGCAAATTAGGTTATGAAGCTGAACTTGCAGAAAATGGCGATGAAGCATTGGAAATGATTGGTGACGGAAAATTCGATCTTATTTTTATGGATATACAAATGCCTGTAAAAGATGGATTGGAAACAACACGCATGATCCGCCTTTGTTTAAGCACACAGCCCGTAATAATAGCTATGACAGCAAATGCCATCCAGGGAGATCGTCAAAAATGCCTGAATGCGGGAATGGATGATTATATAAGCAAACCATTTAGAATAGATGAGCTTACTAAAATGATTGAAAAATGGGCGGCACAATTGAAAGTTAATAAGTGAAACGTGAGAAGTGAGAATGCCTTTAGCCAAGAGGTAAATCAAATCGTTTAATCACCATAATATCCAATAGTTTCTTATGAGAATCCATCGCTACCTTTTTTTATTACTTGTGCTTCCGGTTATTGCCGTTGCACAAAGAAAACAACTTGAGTTTGATCACTTCAAAACAAACCAGGGCCTTTCGCAAAGCAATGTGTTATGCATTCTGCAGGACAGTAAAGGTTTTATGTGGTTTGGTACACGTGAAGGATTGAACAAATATGATGGTTATAAGTTTACGGTGTATAAAAATGATCCTAAAAACAAAAACAGCATAAGCGCAAATTTTATTTCTTCTCTTATTGAAAGCCACGATGGTGATATATGGATTGCAACATGGGGCGGTGGCTTGTGCAGGTATAATACCGAAAAAGATCAGTTTACTGCATATAAAACTGATACAAAAAATGCAGGCAGCATTTCAAGCGATTATATAAACACAGTTGCTGAAGATAGCCAGGGAAATGTTTGGGCAGGCACAGAAGATGCAGGCTTGAATATGCTGAATATAAAAACAAATAAGTTTACCCGTTACAGGTATGATAAAAATAATTCAAACAGTTTAAGCGACGATTATATTCGGGTGATTGTGCAGGATCATGAACACAATTTATGGATTGGAACTACAAACGGTGGCCTTAATTTATTTAACCCGGCAAATAAAACTTTTACCCGTTTTCTGCATGATGATAAAGACAACACTTCTATAAGCTATAATAATGTTTATACCATTTTTGAAGACAGCAAAAATCGCTTATGGATTGGTACAAATGGCGGCGGATTAAACCTGTTTGATAAAACAACTCAGAAATTTATTCAGTTTAAAAACGATGCACATAATGCCAACAGCCTTGCTAATAACCAGGTGTATGCTATTGGTGAAGACAGCTATAATAATATCTGGATTGGAACAGAAAATGGAGGACTATCTGTTTTTAATCCGGAAAAACAAATTTTTGATAATTACATGCATGATGAATTGGATAATGCGAGCATTGGCAGCAATTCTATTTATTCAATTTGCAGAGACACAAAAGGAAATATGTGGGTAGGCAGTTTTACCGGCGGTATAGATTTTTTAAATGCTGATAATAAGTTTGAACATTATAAACATAATTCTCTGCCCAATAGTTTAAGCAGCAATCTTGTATTATGCATTTATGAAGATTCAAAACAAAATGTTTGGATAGGTACAGATGGTGGCGGCTTAAATTTATTCAACCCAAAAACAGGCGCTTTTACCCATTACCAGCACCAGGATGGAAACAATAACAGTCTTGGAGGAGATTATGTTTTAAATGTGCATGAAGCAAGCAATGGAAATTTATGGATTGGTACATGGGGTGATGGAGTTACAGTGTACAATAAAGAAAAAAATACATTCACACATTTTAAAAACGATCCTTCAAACCCTGCAAGTATAAGCAGCAATAATGCATGGGCTATTTATGAAGATCAGCAAAAAAATATTTGGGTTGGAACGTATGGAGGCGGTTTAAATTTATATAATGGCGCAGATAATTCCTTTACACATTTTAAATATAATCCTGATGATGCACGAAGTATAAGCAGCGATAAAATTCATTCTGTTTTCCAGGACGGAGAGGGAAATTTATGGATTAGTACAGATGGCGGCGGCTTAAATTTATTTAATAAACAAACAAAAACATTTACGCATTACCTGCATAACGAAAACCAAAATAGTATTGCCAGTAACAACGTTGGAACTATATATGAAGATGAAAATAAAAATTTATGGATTGGTACAATGGATGGGTTGTCTTGTCTCAATAGGAAAAATGGAAAGTTCACTAATTATTCAACATTTGATGGTTTGCCGGCAAATAATATTTTCGGTATACTGGAAGATAAAAATAAAAACCTTTGGATAAGCACCAGCCATGGTATTGCACAATTCAATTTGTCAAATAAAACCTTTAAAAATTTTGATGTAGTTGATGGTTTGCAGGGAAATGAATTTAAAGAAATGGCTTATTGTAAAGACCGTTCAGGCATAATGTATTTTGGCGGTAATAATGGTTTTAATGTATTTGATCCGTCAGATGTAAAACAAACGCCGTTTGAGCCGCCATTACTGCTTACAGATTTCCAGATATTTAATAAAAAAGTTCCTGTTGCAGTAGATGATAAAGATCCGTCTCCGCTTAAAAAAGATATTACAGAAACAAAATCAATTACTATTCCATACAAGAGTTCTGTTATTGAATTTGAGTTTGCATCTTTAAATTATACCAGCGATGAAAAAAAGCAATATGCTTATATGCTCGAAGGTTTTGATAAAAAATGGAATGAAGCTGGTAACAAGCGCACAGCTACTTATACCAATCTTGATCCCGGCACTTATACCTTTAAAGTAAAAGGTTTAAATAACCAGGGCCAATGGTCAACAAACATAAGAAGTGTTCAGTTGATTGTTACACCGCCGTTCTGGCTTACCTGGTGGTTTAAATTATTAGTTGTTGCTGTAATTGTTGGAGGATGTATTGCCTTTTACAGGTATCGTATTAATGCGATTAAAGTACAGAAAAAAGAACTGGAAAACCTGGTAAAAAAACGCACGCAACAATTGGAACAATCAAGCCGTGAAGAACGCGTGGCAAGAATGGATGCTGAAACAGCACGTGCTGAAGCAGAACAGGCAAATAAGGCAAAAAGTGTTTTTCTTGCAACAATGAGTCATGAAATACGCACACCAATGAACGGTGTAATTGGTATGGCTGATTTACTTGAACTTACTGAACTTGATACTGAACAACGCGGCTTTGCAGAAACTATTCGCAACTGTGGAGAAAGCCTCTTAAAAACAATTAATGATATTCTTGATTTTTCAAAAATTGAATCAGGGAACATGGAGCTTGAAAATGCTGACTTTGATGTGCGTACCTGTATTGAAGAAGTGCTCGATGTATTTTCAGCCAAGGCTGCACAAACAGGTTTGGATCTTGTTTACCAGGTTGATGCAAAAGCGCCTTCTCAAATTGTAGGCGATAGCTTAAGGTTAAGACAAATATTGATGAATCTTGTTGGTAATGCAATTAAGTTTACTCAACACGGAGAAATATTTGTAAGTGTACGCCTGCTGCAAACTTTTGAGAATGACGAAGTGGAACTGGCATTCGCGGTAAAAGATACCGGCATTGGTATTCCTGCAGATAAAATGGAAAGATTGTTTAAAGCTTTCTCACAGGTTGATTCTTCCACAACGCGTAAATATGGCGGCACAGGTTTAGGTCTTGTTATTTGCGAAAAGCTGGTAACAATGATGGGCGGAGAAATTAAGGTTGAAAGCGAAGCAGGGCAGGGCACTACTTTTTCATTCACTATAAAAA
>JABDGW010000006.1 GCA_013285855.1 Bacteroidota bacterium | reverse complement strand
CAACGATGCAATGTATATGGAAGAAGTTGATTATATCCTAGATGAACTTTTTAGTAATGATATTTTGCCGGATGCAATATTTTCTTCAACAGATAAACTAACTATTGCATGTTTGCGCTATTGCAAAAATCATAACATATCAGTGCCTGGTGATGTTGCTTTAACCGGCTTTAGCAATCTTGATATGACTGATCTGCTTTGCCCGTCTTTAACCGTAATTAAGCAGCCTGCTATGCGCATGGGGAAACTTGCAACGCAGCTGCTTATAAAAACAATTGAATCCAAAAGGCCAGTTACTGAATATGAAGATATTGTATTGCCTGTTGAGTTGCAGGTTGGCGAATCGAGCAGGGCAAGAGTATTGTCGTTTTAATTGAAGTTTTTTATCAGCTTACAAAAACTTATACTTCATTTCTATTTATTGATTTCAACTGATCTTGTTTCGCCTTTGGAATTTGTAATATTTATGCTTTGAATATTTTGATTAAGCGTTAAACATCTTGATGATTGGGATAAAAAAGATGTGCCATAATAAAATTCTTCTTTCGCAATTTTGCCATTTTTATAATGAATGATGGCGCTTACATCATCAGGGTTCAGTTTAAATGTTTGAACATTTTTTCTAAGTTCAAATAATTTCAAAGAATCTTTATTCTGACTGGCGGCAATAAAATATTTTCCCTGAGCACCTGTAAGTTTTACCAACGCTTTGCCATCACCAGGAATATAAATACCACTTTGCAAAATTGATAAAGGCTTAAAATTTCCTTTACCATCACCTTTCAACAATAAACCATTTAAAGCATCGTACCTGCCGGTTGTAACGTCTGTTCCAAAATCATTCCCATTTATTAATACATCAAGATTACCATCACCATCAAAATCATCTGCTACCATCCCGTTTAAAACTGAAACCTGTGCCTGCAAAGGCAAGGGGATCATAACAAATTTTCCATTACCATCATTTCTTAAGTAGCATGATTGAAGCATGGTTGCCTTTAACCGCAAAGCATCTTTACGCATTGCAGGCGTTACAATGCTATCCATAGTAGCATGTGCAAAAGAACGATAGGATAAAAATCTTCTTTTAATACTGATCATTTCTTTTATCATGTCATCTCTGCCAAATGCAGGAAATTCTTTTTTCACTCCGTTACTATCAGGCAAAAACAAAGAAGGAATAGCATCATAATTTCCATTACCATCAAAATCTTTTGCAGTAATGTAAACCGGGTGTTGATCGCTTGCCTGGTATAATGTGTTCAAGCCAATATTACCAACAATATAATCTGTTCTGCCTGTATGCCTGAAATCACCGGCAGCAATTGAGTTCCACCAGCCAGGCTTATTTGCAACGCCTGAAGAAGCAGTTACATTTCTGAACTTTCCATTTATATTTTTTAAAAAAGTTACCGGCATCCATTCACCAGCAAGTATCATATCTGTTTGCCCATCTCCATCAAAATCTGTAAACAAAGCATCGCAAATCAAACCAATATTTTTAAGTGACGGCGCCACTTCATTTGTTACATCTGTAAAATGAGCAATACCATCTTTTGAATCATTTCTTAAAATGCAACTGCTTACAGGCTTTGGATAATGCCATGGATCTACGCGTCCTGAAACAAACAAATCAAGCTTTCCATCTTTATTATAATCAAAAGCACGTACACAAAGTTTGCTGGTATAATTTACAGGCAAAGCAGATGTATCTGATTTAAAATTTCCTTTGCCATCATTTATATATAGCCTATCCTGGTATTTAGAACTTCCGGATTCAAACTTATACCCGCCACTTGCTATATATATATCGGGCTTGCCATCACCATTGGCATCAAATACAAGAATGCCTTCATCTTTATATACCTCAAACAATGAAGGCGTGCCTTGCAGCAAATCTCTGTATTTGAAACTTCCATCGGCCTGTTGTAAAAAAACCTGGGCATGAATGTGCGAGTCTCCGCCAATAATTAAATCATCTAATCCATTGCCATCAATATCTGCTGCTGCAAGTGCAGGAGAATATTGTGATAATTTATGCGGCAATAATTTTTGAATATTAAAATCAATATAATCAGTAGGATTATCCTTGAAATTAATTCCGTATGATCTTGCAATTTCTTTAAATAGAGAGGATGAATCAATGGTTAGATTTTGATGTTCAAAATTGTTGTTTGCATTTTGAACATTTACCACAAGCGTTTGGTTAGCATTTAGATTTTTGATGGTTTGCTGCTTGTAGTTATTCCATTTTATTATAACAGAATCAACAATAGTTATTTTACCTAAACCAAAATGTGCTATGCATTGTATAGTTGATAAATAACCGCGGTAAGGGTTATTCTCATAAACTTGTTTTTTATCATGATCATAATAAATGGTTGCTATAGCGCCCAAGCCATTTAAATTTTGCTTATCTCCTTTAAATTTTATGTTTAAATAATGTGTGTTAACAGAATCTTTATCCCTTGAGGTGTTTCTGTATAACAAGGCTTTATCGTTAATGTTATTGATGACAAGATCCATGGCGCCATCATTATCAAAATCAGCATAAGCTGCGCCATTAGAAAATGTAGGAACTGATAATCCCCAATTGCCGGTTACATCAGTAAACGTAAGATTGCCGTTATTATGATAAGCATAATTATGCAGCTTAATCTGCGGTATTTGTTTTATTATTTGCTGCTTTGATACAAGTCCTGTTGCGTCGTTTCGGTAATTACTAAAATCATGATCGCTTACATCTTTTGGAAAACCATTAGTGATGATGATATCGCGGTAACTATCGTTATCAAAATCTGTTATAACTGGTGTCCAGCTCCAGTCAGTTTGAGCAACACCGCTTAAAAAACTAATGTCACTAAAAGCAGGTGCTCCTATAGTATCATTTTCACCAACTCTTGGCCCCTGGTTTAACTCTAAAGTATTGCGCACATACTGGTATTGGTAACCGAACTGATCAAAATTTTGATACGTGATATAACTGTTGGCAGAACTCATCATCTTTTTGCGCAGGTTGTCCTGCGGACTCATATCTAATTCTATTACATCCGGTAAGCCATCATTATTAATATCTGTTATGTCCTGACCCATTGCGTTGAAGGAAGTATGCTTGAAATAATCTTTTGCAAGGTTTGTAAAAGTGCCGTCATGATTATTTATGTAAAGAATATTGTTTGATATAAAATCATCCGAAACATAAATGTCTTTCCATCCGTCATTATTTATATCGCAAATTGTTGCTGCATGTCCATAGCCTTCGTATATCATTCCCGCCTGTTGAGATACATCATGAAAAACCGGGTGTTTTAAGGCAGGATCCCAATCATTGCGGTAAAGCCTTCCAATGCTTGCTCTTTGCTTAGGCAGGTTACGGCGCGCAAACACAGATTGATCATAACCAGTGGAGGCTTCATTTACTGCGAGGTACATATCAAGATCACCATCATTATCATAATCAAAAAAACTTGCCATGGTTGACTGCACATTTACATCCAATCCATATGCAGCAGCCATATCTTTAAAATGCGGAATGCCGTTTTTATCCACTCCTTCATTTATATACAAAACATTGCGCCGCCTTAATGAATCTTTATAAATGGTATTGCATATATAAATATCTGGTAAGCCATCATTATTTATATCAACAACAGATACACCTCTTGCCCACCGCCCCATATCTGATACACCTGCTTTATCAGTTATGTCTTCGAACTTAAAGTTCCCTTTGTTCAAATACAATTTGCAGGAGACCATGTTGCCTGTAAAAAAAATATCCTGCCTGCCATCGTTATTAAAATCGCCGATACCAACACCGCCGCCGTTGTAAATGTTTACAACATCCAATGGGTTTATAGAATCGTTTTCGGTGATTGTATTATTGAAATTAATACCTGAATGAAAAGAAGAAATTTTTTCGAATAACCCGGATTTGTTATTACAGGCAAAAAATAAAAATGTAAACAGGAACGCTAACCATATACGCACTCTATTCATATAATGTCAGTCAGAATTAATTCGCATTAAAAGTAAGTATCATTAAAGTACCAAAAATAAAAAAGGCTTCCATTTTGCAGAAAGCCTTTTTCTAAATTATATTAAATTAATAACCTGGGTTTTGCTGAAGGTTTGGATTAAGTGCAATGGCGCCTTGTGGTATTGGTAAAAGAGTCCAGTTTGGTTCGAGCGCTGTATTGTATAACCCATGCGTTTTGCCATCATGTGTTGGGCCTGGCGCGGGATTTGGAACAGGATTAAAGTTCTTAGAAACTGTACCGTTGGCATCATTTACAAATTTAACGGCAACATCAGTACCTGCCCTGCACAGATCAAAAAAAGTAGAATATTCACCGGTTAGTTCATGCCGGTATTCACTCAATACCATATCCAAAGGTTCATTGATAGGTTGGCCAGGAGTGCCATCATAATTAGCACTGTCTTTCATAACAGCAGGAGCAGTACCGCCCCATGCCCTGTCGCGTACCAATTTAAGATCAGCCATTGCGCCAGTAACATCGCCTGTGCGAACTTTACATTCTGCCCTGCTTAACAACACTTCAGCATAACGCATCATTATCTGGTTTTGGTCTCCGAAAATATGTGCCGTATTATCGCTGGGACTATTATAATTACCGGTAAGATTTGGGTCTCTCCATTTTTTTGCACAAACATATCCTGTACGGCCTTTATCATCTCCATACCATGGCCTGGTCAAAGTACCAACGGTATTCACGATCTTGCCGTCATCCCCTGTGTATGTCGCATTACCTGCAGCAAAACCTGCTACTACAGGAGGATAACCTTTTATTCCACCCCATTTGGCAATAATTCCAGGGCTTTGCAATGCATCTCCAGGACCTACAATAGTGAGCAACTTACGCTTGTCGCCGGATTGATAAGAATTCCACAGTGCCGGGTTACCATAGTCATAACCTTGTTGGGTTATTTCATTTGGCCAGCTAAAGCTGTCTATCCAGCCCAATTCAGCGCCAGGCGGTTGCCAGCTTCCACCCCAATCCTGCGGAGCACCCGGCTTCAGGTAAAACTGAACTTCGAAAATAGATTCATCATTATTCTGATGATCATATTCATTTACATCTGCAAAGTTTGACATTAAATGATAGTTATTAAACTCAGGATTATTAAAAGCCTTTAAAGCATTTTCATAATCTTTCAGCCACATACGTGCTGCGCCTTCGTAAGCATACGCGGCACCTTTTGTTGCCCTTCCTAAATCAGCAGATGATAATGCTGTTTTGGATAACAATAAATTTTCTGCTTGTGTCATATCCGATACTACCTGCATAAATACAGAATCCCTGGAATCCTTGGGTCTTAACCCAAGATTTAAAGCACCGCTGGTGTCTGTCTCCAATGGAACACCGCCAAAAGATGCAGCCAGGTAGTAATAAGTCATTCCTCGCAGGAAGAAAGCCTCTCCCCTTAAGCGGTTTGCAAGCGCAGGGTCAACCACACCGTTTGCTTCGGCTTTGGTAATAATCCCAAATACAGAGTTTGCCCTTGCAATACCAATATAAGATTGATTCCAGAATGTAATAAGCCCAACAAAAGATGGCGAGATCTGGTAGTTATTCCAAAATACGTCAGCGCCCCAATTAAAGAAATCGTGTGTTCCGAAATTGGCTCTGTACCAAATACATTTTTTAAGCAAGTCGCTATTCTGATAGGTATCATAAATAGCATTTACAAGAGAAACTACCTGCGCTGAACTACCGGCAGCCGCCTCGGGAGAGATCCCGAATGTATTGGTTTGATTTAAAAAACTTTTTGAACATGATAATGGAATAATGACGCAGGGCAGAGCTATTATACCTATTATAATTATTGCTTTAATTCGTTTCATATCGCTGAATTTGTTCTTTATTTAAAATGTTACGTTTAATCCGAAAGTGAAATATTTGGATGAGGGATATGTTCCATTGTCAACACCATTTTGAGTTGCATTTCCACCCTGGATTCCTATTTCCGGATCAAGCCCACTGTACTTCGTGATAAAAAAGAGGTTTTGACCGGACACATAGGCCCTGATCTTTGATATGGAATATTTGCTCAATAAACTTGCCGGCAAAGTGTACCCAATAGAAACGTTTTTCAACTTAATGAAACTTCCGTCTTCGATCCATACACTGTTAGGAACATTACTAAGCGAACTCGCATCACCACCATTAGAAGCAGCCCTTGCATACCTGTTTGATGGGGTAGCGGGAGTCCATGCATTCTGGGCATATTCTTTACTAACATTCTCAATTCCTTCCGAACCTCTTGACCCAAAACTTTCGAGATTGCTTTCAACGTAGTTTAACACTTTGTTTCCCTCAGAGCCATAAAAGTATACATTAAAATCCCATCCCTTGTAACTGGCATCGAGGTTAAGCCCCCCGAAAAACTTGGGTTGCGGATTTCCGATAGGCTCTCTGTCGAGGTCATTTATTATGCCATCTCCGTTAATATCAGCAAAAATACGGTCGCCGGGTACAGCAACAGTACCTGGACGATATATGCCACCAGGCGCTTTTGCATTCAAATCGTCAATTTGTTTTTGAGATTGGTAAATACCGACTGCTTTATAACCAAAGAACTCTCCCACGGGTTGCCCTACATAGGAGCGGGTAAATTCGTTCCATTCCTGGAATCCGTTTAAATTTAAACCGCCAAAATTTGATACAAAGTCAGTTCCTGATGCAATGCTGGTAAGTGTATTTTTAATAGTGGTTGCTGTTACGCCAACGCTCCAGTGAAAATCCCTGCTTCCGGTCGCATTATAATTAACAGCAAACTCCCAACCCTTATTGTTCATACTCCCCACATTACGGGTAATAAAATTATAACCGGTTTGTGCAGGCGCCGCAAGTCGCAGCAGGAAATCTTTTGAATCGCGGTTAAAGTAGTCGCCAGTGAAGGTTAAAGCACCATTCAAAAAAGCGGCATCCATGCCAATATCTGTTTGCTTATCAGTTTCCCATTTCAGGGTTGGATTGGCCGGCTGGGTCTGAGCAATACCATTCTGGTATATCTTATTGAACGGATAGCCGAGGTTATCAAGCCCTCCGCCATTTACATTTGACGGATAATTTCCTGCATACAGGGACTGATACTGGAACAATCCTATTGGAGCTTCGTTTCCTACTTCGCCCCAGCTTCCTCTGAATTTGAGGTCAGAAAGCCAGTTTACATCTTTTAAGAACGATTCATTTTTAATTCTCCAGCCAACAGCGGCAGAAGGGAAGGTACCGTATTTATGCCCTGTATCAAACTTGGAAGATCCATCTCTTCTTATTGTTCCGGTTATCATGTATTTATCTGCGTACTGGTAGGTTACCCTCGCAAATGTGGAAGACAATGAATAGACGTTTCTGCCATTTCCGGTGTTCGTACCCGGAATATTTTGATCAAGCGTAAGATTTGAAACCAGCGATAGATCTCTTGTAACATCGTTTGGAGGAATACCGCCGCCTCCCATTCCTGTCCATGTATTTTTTTGGGCAGAAATCCCACCCACAAAATTGATAGTATGTAACCCAAAGGTTTTATCATACGATATTGTATTCTCCCACAGCCATTCAAATGTACGGTTCACCGTCTGGTGATAATTTGCAGGCGTCGTAACTGATCCCGGATATTGCGCTGCAGCCCTGTCATCTTCCGGCTGGAGGAAGAAACCTGAATAATCGCTCACATTTGTACCAACATTCGTTTTAAGTTTAAGGCCGTCGTAAATAGTAGCTTCCAGAGAAGTGGTTGCTAATACATAGTTGTTTACATTTTGATATTGGTTGGTTTCAACAGAATAAATCGGGTTACCCCACTTGCTCACAAGGGGATTAAGCGGATAGTAAAAGCCATAATTGCCATTAGCATCCTTGATCTGATTAGTGAGCATGTTACCACCATCCAAAGTTGGAGGAAGTAAGGAAACCTGGAGAAGATTGCCTGTTCCAAGAGGATTGTTTTGATCCTGGTAAGAATATTTTACACTTGTTGACGATTTGAGCCATGAGGTAGCCTGGTAGTCTAAATTAAGATTAAGGCTATACCTTTTAAAAAAGGAACCTATTACAATACCTTTTTGATCATAATAGCCAAACGACATTGCAGCCTGAACTTTATCACTTCCTCCACGAATACCAAGTGTATAATTTTGCGTTAAACCCTGCCTATAAACAGCATTCTGCCAATCTACGCTATGAAGTGAATTGGGATCATCCCAGATTGGCAATGGATTGTAAGTACGGGTTGAATCTCCGGCCTTAACCTGGGCAGAAAACGTGGCCCACTGCTGTGCATTTAACACGTCGTATTCTTTGGGTTTGCTTTGAGAAGAAACATAAGCGTCTAAAGAAACCTGCATTTTATTTTTTGTGCCTTTTTTTGTAGTTATAATTACAACGCCATTAGCCGCCCGAATACCATATATAGCTGTTGCCGACGCATCTTTCAACACGTCTATGCTGGCAATGTCATTCGGGTTGATATTGTTTATGCCACCCGTTGTTGGATAACCATCTATAACATATAAAGGATTATTACCTCCGCTGGCAAGGCTTCCAACTCCTCTTATTAATATAGTTACATTTCCACCAGGCGAGGCATCATTGTTTATTACCTGAACACCAGGCGCTCTACCCTGTATAGCCTGGTCTAACGTAGTAACAGGCACTTTAGCAATAGTAGCCGCATTTATACTTGCTATTGAACCGGTGACATCTTTACGCTTTTGTGTACCATAACCTACAACAACAATCTGTTGCAGGGACTGCACATCAGCTACTAATTGTATATTAATAGTAGTTTGATTATTTACGGCGACTTCCCGCTGTGTATAACCAACCGCGCTAATAACTAAAGTAGCAGTTGGGTTAACGCTGATACTAAAATTTCCGTTCTCACTTGCAATGATACCTGTTTTAGTGCCCTTTACTTTTATACTGGCTCCGGAGATAGCACTATCTCCCTGATCAGATGTAACTCTGCCTGTTACCTGCACTGTTTGCGCATGCGCAGTGGTAGTTAAAATTAAAATCAGCAGAATTGTTTGAAATGTTTTTTTTAAAAGATAAGCGTAAGCAATGTAGTTATATTTCATATGTTTCCTTTTGCAAATGGTTTAGTAAATACAAACAATTATTAAATTAATTTTCTTAAAGCACATTAAAAGATTTGGCTTAAATATCAATATAAGTAAACATTATTTGATTCAGACCTGTCTGCCGTAATACAAACAACCTAATATTGCCTATGCAATCTAAAAAACAATAACGTAAGAAAAAAGTACAGGGACTATAAATATACGCAAACGATACCGGCAACGTTTGCATTGAACTCTAACAGATAAAATATGATAACCTTTATGCTGAATAATATTTTATTGTTAGTTAAATGAAAGTAATTCTTTACAACATTTAAAAAAATTCTTTGAGATAATTAATATAACTACATTAATTCTTTTACCACATTTTTAATTACTCTTGGTTTGCCTAATGTATAATAATGCAGAACAGGTACGCCAAATTTTTTCAATTCTTTGCTTTGCTGAATAAGCCATTCTGTGCCTACTTTTTCTGTGTCTTCATCTGTTTTACAACGCATAATTTCTTCAGATAGTGCAGTAGGAATATCAACATGAAAGATCCTTGGCAATACAGATAGCTGCTTGCGGCTGGTAATAGGTTTTAAACCCGGTATAATGGGAACATTAATATCGTTGTCGCGACAGGTTTTTACAAACTCAAAAAACTTTTGGTTATCAAAAAACATTTGCGTCATAATATATTCAGCGCCACAACAAACTTTTTCTTTCAGGCGCTGCATATCAATTTCAGGATTGGGCGACTCAAAATGTTTTTCAGGATATCCGGCAACCCCTATACAAAATTTTGTTTTCCATCCATCACGGATATCATCATCCAGATAAATGCCGTTGTTGAGATTTACAATTTGTTTCAGCAGATCACTTGCATATTGGTTTCCGTCACGCTCAGGTTCAAATGAAGCAGCATTTTTTTCTGCATCACCCCGAATTGCCAATACATTATCAATACCTAAAAAATTCAGATCAATCAATGCATCTTCTGTTTCTCTTTTTGAAAAACCCCCGCAAATAATATGTGGTACTGCATCAATTTTATAATGATTCATGATGGCAGCGCAAATACCAACTGTGCCCGGCCGTTTACGCACTTCTACCTTTTCAAAGCTTCCATCTGTCCTTTTCTTAAAAGCCGTTTCACTGCGGTGATACGTTACGTTTATCCAAGAAGGCTTAAATTCCATCAAAGTATCAAGATGTTCATAAATTGAATTAATACTTTTACCTTTTAACGGAGGTAATATTTCAAAAGATATCAATGTATCCTTTGCGTTGCTTATATGCTCTGTGATCTTCATTTTAAAAAAGTGGTGCAAATGTAATTATGTATTCTGTACTTTTTGTCCTGGTATAAAAAGTACTAAAAAATCCAGGAACGAATGATCTTGCGACACATTCGTTCACACGCCATGATTAATCTGCCAGTCATTTAGACCGATGAGAGAAATCTCATTATAAAATTTCTATTGAATAACTGCAATCATTAACAGGAACTTCATACAATATTTCTGTTTATTTGTATTCATCAATAGCAAACAGTGCAAACAAATAAACTCTTTGTTGAACAGGGTTCAATCGTAAGAAAGATTTGGGGCAAGGCTGATACCGTGATGTTCATCTTCGCAGGATCTGCTGCAGAATTTGCTTTAAATAAGGCCGTTGATTGGTTATACTTCACAGGCAAGTTGCCCGCTGATCCAATTGGAAGATTGTTCTCAACAGTTACGTACGCACGCTTCATAATTTTTTCTGACGTTGATACAGCAAATAAAGCTATTGATAAAATAACAAGCATTCATGCCGCGGTTGAACAAAACCGCAATGCTGCAATACCAGATTGGGCATACAGGGATGTTTTATTTATGTTGATTCATTATTCCATTGCATCTTATGAATTGCTGGAAAGAAAATTAACTGATGATGAAAAACAGGAAGTGTTTAATGTGTTTTATAAAGTTGGTTCCCGAATGCATTTAAAACAATTGCCTTCAAATTATAAAGCCTGGACAATTGATTATGAACGACACTTGCAAAATGATTTAGCTAAAAGCAATTATACAATTGATTTGTTCAAACAATACAAAAAACATCTCGGCACTTTTCGTTATTACATATTGATTGAATCACAAAAATTATTAGTTCCAAAAAGAGTATATACTTTACTTGGCTTCAGTAATTTTTCAATGATGAGCCTTGTTGTTCCTGCTTATAAACTTAGCAGGTTAATTAAGTTGGATAATTTTTTGAAGGAGCTTGTTCTTCCTGATAAATACAAATCGCAGGTTAAAGAATTAGATATTAAACACTAACGAATACCTAACAACTCGACGTCAAATATCAATGTTGCATTTGGAGGAATAGAACTGCCGGCACCTCTTGCGCCATAACCTAAATTAGAAGGAATAAACAATCGCCACTTGCTGCCAACAGTCATCAGTTGCAATGCTTCTGTCCAGCCGGGTATAACCTGGTTAACACCAAATGTTGCCGGCTGTCCGCGTTTATAAGAACTATCAAAAATTTTATCGTTAATTAATTTGCCTTCATAATGTACTGTAACCAAAGAACGTGCACCGGGCTTTTCGCCTTCTGCATCTTTTAGAATGGTATATTGTAAACCTGAAGGCAACGTAGTAACACCTTCTGCTTTTGCATTCTCCTGCAAAAACTTTTCTTGTTCTTCTGCTTTTGATTGAAACATAGCTTTTAATTTATGTTGTAAGCTCATAATGCAAAGAAACAAAAAGCTTGTTACTTTCTTTTCTTGAAAAAAGAAAGTAACCAAAGAAATTCAAGAGCGAACGATATTGCTCAGTTATTAATTATTTTTAATTGCCTTCGCGAATCTCCTTTGTCGATTTCAGCACGTTCGCTCATTCGAATTAATTAAGCTTTTGTACTGCTGATTTTTAAGCAGTTGAGCCTTAATTAATTTGTTTGAGTTATTGTGTTCTTGCTTCTACTTATTTAGATGCTGATAAACAGTAATGTTTTTAATCGTCATTCCCGCGAAGGCGGGAATCTGCTTTTTAAAATTTAATTTGGTTGAATATTTGTAAAATGATTATTACTTGTATTACTTGAAAAGCAAATGTCCAATCAAGTGTAAGTTGTTGTGCTTTGTTTTTGTAGTATTTGCAAGAGTCCAAAAAGTTATAAATAAAGTAAAAAGCTAACAGCTTACTTCAACAACTCACAAGGTTTTAAACCGGTGTGCTTTTTAAATGCGGCAGAGAAATGCGAGATAGATGAGTAACCAAGCAGATCAGAAACATCAGTAACACTTAAACTTTTTTCATACAAAAGATATTTTGCATGCTCCATTCTTTGTTGCTGGTAAAAATCAAAAATGGTGGTGCCAAAAATTTCTTTAAATCCCTGTTTAAGATAACATTCGTTGATGGCAACCTTACGGCTGAGTTCTTTAATGGTTATAGGATTACCAATTCGTTCCAGCAAAATTTCACGGGCTTTATAAATGCTGTCGCGGCCTGATTCATTTTCGAGGAACTTGCATGCAAAGCCTTCTTCCTTTTCTTCAACTAAACATTCAACACTGTATAAAAGCAGTTCATGCACTTTTGCATTGGTGTAAATATTTTCGAGTGCACCGCTGAAACCATTGCTGAGCAAGGCATCCAGCACCATGCGCTTACGGCTGCAAACAGGAAAAATTTTATTGAATGAATAAGGATGGCTGAAAGCAAGCACTTCATCTTTTCTATTCGCAAGCTTTACATTATGTACAAACTGGTATAAAAAACCCGATGAGAAATGAAAAGAGAAAACATCAATTGTATTGTGGCTTTTGCATTGTTCTGCAGACGCTACGCAGGCCATACAATTTTTTTCTGAACAATATTTATTGCCTGTAATACAAAACCGCAGCTCAAAGAAATTTTCATCAGGCTGGCTTTTACTGTAATGATATACCAGCATGCCTTTATCTTCTGTATGCAAAAACTGTGGTGCATTGTACCTGCGGATCATATAATGCACCGAACCGGGAACCTGCTGCTCCTTTACCTCAAGCAGATCCATCCTCGAATCAATTGTGTCGCGGTGGGCTGCCTGCAATATGTCCAGTGTTTGTATCATGAACGGGCGCAAAGATAGGTAAGCTTATCCACCCTTCCCTAAAGCAAAGGCTTACGAACTTCATTTTACAAAAGCATTACAATTTATTAGAGGCCTGCAAACTCCCTTTATGTGGATTGGGTGTGTCTTGTTTTTAAAACCCTTTCAATATCGTTCAGCGACATTCCTTTTGCATTCAACAAAATCAAATAATGAAATAATAGGTCTGCCGCTTCATCTTTAAACAATTCATCGTTGTTATCTTTTGCCTCAATTACCAGTTCAACCGCTTCTTCTCCTACTTTCTGCGCAATTTTATTAATACCTTTTTCAAACAAACTGTTTACATAAGAACCTTCTTGTTTTGTTTCTTTTCTTGATTCAATGATCTTTTCCAATTGATTTAAAAAATTACCTTCATTAGTTTCACTAAAACAAGTATCTGCGCCAGTATGGCAAACCGGCCCAACAGGATTTGCTTTGATAAGCAAACAATCATTGTCGCAATCCATCAAAATGTCTTTCACAAAAAGAAAATTGCCGCTGGTTTCGCCTTTTGTCCAAAGCCCTTGTTTGCTGCGACTATAAAAAGTTATTCGCTGATCAACGGTCGTTTTATCAAATGCCTCTTCATTCATATAACCAAGCATCAACACTTTATTAGTTGATGCATCTTGCACAATTACAGGAATAAGTTTATCCGGAAATTTATCAAAGTCAGGTTTCATAATTTCTTTTTTGTTGATCAGCTTTTGTATTACATGGCAGCACGGTTGTGTCACTCCCTTGTACTGTATATTTTCATGGCAACATTGAATTACACTCTAACATTAATATTTCGATCTTTTAAAAACATCTTCAAATCAGGAATTGCAATTTCTTTATAATGAAACAAGCTCGCCGCCAAAGCTGCGTCTGCGCCTGCTTCAAAAACATCTGCGAAATGTTGCATGTTGCCTGCACCACCACTTGCAATTACCGGAACGCATGAAAACGACTCTACCTCTTTGATCAGTTCATTCGCAAAGCCTTGTTTGGTTCCATCATGATTAATTGACGTTAATAAAATTTCACCTGCACCAAGATCGATGGCTTGCTTCATCCATTCAATTGCATTCATTGATGTTGCCACACGGCCGCCATTCAAATAGACAAACCAATTATCATTTTCAAACTTTGCATCAACCGCCAACACTGTGCATTGTACACCAAATTGTTTTGCGATCTCGGTTATCAACTCAGGTCTTTTAATTGCTGCCGTGTTGATAGAAATTTTATCAGCACCGGCATTTAATAAAACACTCACATCTTCAACAGAAGAAATACCGCCACCAACAGTAAATGGAATATTGATAGCCGCAGCAACTTTTGTAACCAAATCAACAAGCGTTTTGCGCTTTTCATTTGTTGCGGTTATATCAAGAAAAACCAATTCATCAGCACCTTGTTCTGCATAAAATGCAGCAAGTTCAACAGCATCACCTGCATCACGAATGTTTACAAAATTTACACCTTTCACTGTGCGGCCATCTTTTACATCCAAACATGGAATGATTCTTTTTGTCAAGGGCATTACTGCAAATATTTCTTTAATTGATTTAATTGAATTCTCCCTTCATACAAAGCTTTCCCAATAATAGCACCTGAACAACCAATCGCATCTAACTCTTCAATATCATCAATTGATGTTATGCCACCACTTGCAATTAAATGCAGTTGCGGAAAAGCCTTTAATATCTTTTTATACAAATCGATTGATGCGCCCTGTAATAAACCATCTTTAGAAATATCTGTACAAAAAATCTGGTCAACACCACGATTTATATAAGCGCTTATATAATTTATGATGTTGAGATTCGCTGATTGTTGCCATCCGCTGATCATAATATTTTCATCTCTAACGTCAGCACCTAATAAAATTTTTGATGCACCAAATTGTTTTATCCAATCTTCAACCAACTCAGGTTGCTTAACGGCAACGCTTCCAATATTGATCATTGCTGCACCTGTATTTAAAACAGCTTCAACATCTTCGTTTGTTTTAATTCCGCCCCCAAAATCAATTTTCAGCTTTGTATTTGATGTAACCGATTCTAATGTTTTAAAGTTGATGATTTTGCTTTGTTTCGCGCCATCCAGATCAACCATGTGCAATCTTTTTATTCCGGCTTCTTCAAATTCTTTGGCAACTTCAACAGGCGATTCGTTATAGATCTTTTTTGTATCATAATCACCTTGTGATAATCGAACACATTTGCCGTCTATTATATCTATCGCCGGTATAATTTCGATCATAATTCAATAAAATTTTTCAGAATTCTTTCTCCTGTTTTGCCAGACTTTTCCGGGTGAAATTGCACTGCATAAAAATTATCTTTCTGTATCGCAGCACTATATTCCAAGCTGTAATTTGCTGTCGCTGCAGTATGATTTGATTTCTCCACATAATAACTGTGCACGAAATACACAAACTCGTTTTCATTCAAATCCTTGAACAAGGATTGCCGCAAATCATAAATATTATTCCAACCCATTTGCGGTACTTTAATATCGCCTTCAAATTTTTTTACACATTCATCAAACACGCCAATGCATTGCGTATTATTTTCTTCTGAATATTTGCACAGCAATTGCATACCCAAACAAATTCCTAAAAAAAGTTGTTTACAATTTTTGATTACTTCATCCAGCTTTCTTTCACGCAAATAATCCATTGCAAAACCAGCAGCACCAACTCCTGGAAAAATAATTTTATCTGCGCTTAATATTTCTTCTACATCATCAGAAACAATTGCATTCGCACCTAATCGCTGCAACCCAAACTCAACAGAACAAACATTACCGGCATTATATTTTATAATTACAATTTTCATTTACAAAATTCCTTTTGTTGTTGGTAACGCATCATTGCTTTCATCAACAGCAATTGCCATCTTAATTGACTTTGCAAATGCTTTGAATATTGATTCAATTTTATGATGTTCATTATCGCCTTCCGCTTTAATATTCAAATTACATTTTGCTGCATCGCTGAACGATTTAAAGAAATGATAGAACATTTCTGTTGGCATATCACCAACATACTCACGATTGAATTTTACATCCCAAACCAACCAATTTCTGCCGCCGAAATCAATAGCAACCTGGGCCAGGCAATCATCCATTGGTAATAAAAAACCATAGCGCTCCATTCCTTTTTTATTACCAACCGCTTTTGCAATTGTTTCACCTAAAGCAATAGCCGTATCTTCTATTGTGTGATGTTCATCAATATGCAAGTCACCATCAACTTTCAAATTTAAATCGATCAAACTATGCTTTGATAATTGCTCGATCATGTGGTTGAAAAAATTTAAACCTGTATCAACATTATAAGCTCCGTTGCCATCAAGATTCATTTCGATTTCAATCTTAGTTTCATTGGTGTTTCTTGAATGAATAATTTTTCGTGATGATGATTTTAAATTTGCATACACATCATCCCAATTTGTAAAATTCTCTTTTTTAATATACTTTTCATTCTTCCCAATTGCATCAACATTATCCTGAATTTTAAAAACAATACTTTCATTTTTCAATACTTCAATTGCTTTAGAAAGCACACGAGTTGTTTTGCTCTTTACAATTAAAATCAATTCATAATTTAATTGTTTGCTGATTCGGTATAAAGTATGAATCACATCTTTTTCAAAACTTATATCTTCAACAGAGCTACCGCTTACAGAAACAAGAATGGTATCAATATCAATAAAAAGCTTCTTCATTATTTATATTCTTTTAAAGCCATTAAAAGTTGATCATTTTCTTCAGGAGTTCCAATAGTTACACGCAAACTGTTTTCACACAAAGGTTGATTGCTTCGATTTCTTACTACAATAGTTTTTGACAAAAGGTACTTATACAGATCACTTGCATTTTCAACTTTTATCAAAATAAAATTTGCATCTGACGGATATATTTTTTTTATAAAATCGAATTGCTGAAACTCCTGCAACAATCTTTCTTTTTGTTGAATTAAAACAATGGTTTTTTCTTTTGCTTCTTCTTCATTTTGTAATGCTAAAAACGCTAACTGCTGTGTTGCTTCGCTGATATTATACGGCGGCTTTATTTTATTCAACACATTAATAATTTCTTTTGAAGCGTAAGCAAATCCAATTCTCAATCCAGCTAAGCCCCATGCTTTAGATAAAGTTTGCAATACCACAAGATTTGAATATTCATTTAATCTTTTTATCCATGAATCTTTTGAAGCAAAATCAATATACGCTTCATCAACTACAACAATTCCGTGAAAGTTTTTCAATAACCATTCAATACTTTCTTCAGCCAATAAATTCCCTGTTGGGTTATTAGGCGAACAAATCCAAATGATCTTTGTATTTGAATCAATAGCAACTTTTGCAGCTTCTATATTCAATTGAAAATCTTCCGTTAATAAAACTTTATTAATAGCAACATCATTTATTTCAGCAGCTACTTCGTACATGCCATAGGTTGGAGGAAAGATCAAAATATTATCAACACCCGGATTGCAAAAAGCTCTTATCAAAAGATCAATCGCTTCATCGCTTCCATTACCAACAAAAATATTTTCTGTTGCAATGTCTTTTATAGATGAAAGTTTTTGTTTCAATTGTTTTTGCAAAGGATCAGGATAGCGATTATAATTTACATCAATTGATGAACCCAAACTGTTTTCATTCGCATCTAAGAATATTTGTGCATCACCTTCAAACTCTGAACGAGCTGATGAATAAGGCACCAGCTTTTTTACATTATTACGAAGAATATTATCCAAGCTAAATTCAGCCATAATTAATTTTTTAATCTTACAGTAACTGCATTAGCATGTGCCTGCAAACCTTCTGCTTCGGCCATTGTTGTTACTGCATTTGCAATATTTTTTAATCCTTGGTTTGATAATTGCTGAAACGTGATCTTCTTATAAAAACTATCTAATGAAACACCACTATATGCTTTTGCAAAACCATTCGTAGGTAACGCATGATTGGTTCCTGAAGCATAATCACCTACACTTTCCGGCGAATAATTTCCCAGAAATACTGAACCGGCATTGGTAATTTTTTCAGCAATTAATTCTACATTATCACAAGCAATAATCAAATGCTCCGGCGCATATTCATTTAATAGATCAATGCCTTCATCAATATCATTTACAATAATGGCTTTGCTGTTCTTCAATGCATCAACAGCAATATCCTTTCTTGGCAAACTATTTAATTGTTGCTCTAAACTTGCAATCGTTTTATCAGCAATTGTTTTATCATTCGTCACTAATAAAACCTGTGAATCTTTTCCATGTTCCGCCTGCGATAAAAGATCTGCAGCAATAAATTCAGCATTAGCATTTGCATCAGCTAATACAGCAACTTCACTCGGACCGGCGGGCATATCAATGGCTACACCTTCTGCATTTACCAACATTTTTGCGCAGGTTATAAACTGGTTTCCCGGCCCAAAAATCTTATATACTTTATCAATCGTTTCCGTTCCGTAAGCCAATGCGGCAATAGCTTGTGCACCACCAACTTTATAAATTGTATTGATGCCGATTTGTTTTGCAGCATATAAAACAGCAGGATGAACAAAGCCATTCTTTTGTGGCGGTGTACAAACAATAATCTCTTTACAACGCGCAATAGTTGCGGGAACTCCCAACATAATTAAAGTAGAAAACAAAGGCGCCGTACCACCGGGAATATATAAGCCAACCTTTTCAATAGCAACAGATTTGCGCCAGCAAACAACACCCGGCATTGTTTCAATCTTTTCAACAGGTTGTTGTTGTGCTTCATGAAATTTGCGCACATTTTTTATGGAAATATTTATGGCAGTTTTCAAATCATCATTAATTGTTGCTGCTGTTTGCCATTCTTCTTCACTAACAAAAAAATTAGTCAAATCGAGTTTATCAAACTTCTTTGTATAATCTTTTACAGCTGCATCACCACGTTGCTTTACATCATTCAAAATACTTTCAACAATATTTTTTACAGAAGTAAAATCCTGCGATGGTCTTTGCAACAATTGCTTCCAATCTTTTTTATCCGGATATTCTACAACCTGCATCATAAGATCATTTTTTCAATTGGTGCAATTAAAATTCCTTCTGCACCATTCTCTTTTAAGCCTTCAATAATGTTCCAGAAATCATCTTCATGCACAACCGAATGCAATGAACTCCAGCCACTAATTCCCAATGGTAAAATCGTTGGACTTTTCATACCGGGAATCAAACTGCAGATAATATCCAGCTTATCATCAGGCGCATTTAATAAAATATATTTATATTTCTTTGCTTTCTTTACAGCTTGCAGCCTGAACAATAATTTTTTCAGCAACAATTGTTTTTCAGTCGAAAGATTTTTATTGCTGATCAACGCTGCTTCAGAATTTAATATCACTTCTGTTTCTTTCAAACCGTTTGAAAACAATGTGCTGCCACTGCTTACCAAATCACATATTGCATCCGCCAAACCCACGCCAGTCGTGATTTCCACAGATCCGCTTATTTCATGAATCTCTGCATCAATTTTATTCTTATCTAAAAATTGTTGAAGCAATAAAGGATACGTTGTAGCAATGCGTTTCTTATTTAAAAAAGAGCCATCAGCATAATTTTCATTACGCGGAACAGCAATAGATAACCTGCATTTTCCAAAGCCAAGCCTATCAATCAGGCTTACATTTTTGTTGGTTTCGTAAATAATATTTTCGCCCACAATACCAATATCTGCAACACCATCTTCCACGTATTGCGGAATATCGTCATCACGCAAAAACAAAATCTGCATAGGAAAATTGGTGGCTTCATTCAATAATTTATTCATTCCGTTTTGCAGTTCGATACCGCATTCTTTCAAAATTTTTATCGAGTCATCATACAATCTTCCCGATTTCTGAACAGCGATCTTCAGCTTTGTTTCCATTGTTTTAAAATAAAAAAGGCTTACGCAAAACGTAAGCCTTTTGTTTGAAAATGTTTTATGATTACATACAAATCAGTCAGCTTACCCTTTTGGTAAAATGATGATGACGTGTATGTGTGTTGCGAATCATGAGGTGGCAAAAGTAAGGATTCATATTTAAAAACAATAAATAAGAGCAAATAAATAATGTAAGTGAAATTATACGATAAGAATGTTGAAGCTCTCATTAAATCGTATAAAATTATTAGTAAGAACAGCCAATAAAACAGATAAATTTGGAATATGGTCAAGCTAATTCATGGTTTTAGTTAGCGATAGATAATGAATGAATTTTGAAAGTCATATTAATCTAAGAAATCAAACAATTAAACTATATGAAAATAAACTTTACACGTTATTTAGTTGTTGTTGCATTATTTTTCTGCTGCAATAATTTTACCACCGCGCAGGTAAATGTGCAGGACTCTCTTGCTCTTGTCGATTTTTACAATAGTCTTAATGGACCTAACTGGTTTTACTTCGATAATTGGTTAAGTGATGCGCCGGTACCAGAGTGGAAAGGAGTAACGGTTACAGATAACCGGGTAACAGAACTTTCCTTATTTAATGATCCAACTGGTAATCTCCCCGCTTCCATTGGAAATTTAACTGAACTTACAAGGCTAAACTTAGCCAACTGCAATCTGAAAGGCAAAATTCCTTCTACTATTGGTAACCTTACAAAACTTAAGTTTTTATCTTTTAATTCGAGTTGGGGTTTAAGAGGAACTATTCCTTCATCTATGGGTAATCTTCTCAATCTTGAATACCTGGATTTCCTGGGAAACAAATTAGAGGGCAGCATACCTGAATCATTGGGCAACTTAATCAACCTGAAAACACTTGAACTCTCAGGCAACCACTTAGCAGGCAGTATTCCATCCACCTTTAATAATCTTACTAATCTGGAATATTTCCGTGTAACAATTAATGATCTTTCAGCAACAATTCCGTCCTTGAACAAACTTAAAAATCTGAAAGCTTTAGATTTAAATTTTAATGCATTCACTTTTGCAGGCATGGAACGCATTGCCACGCAATTTTCTTTTGCCAACTATTCCCCGCAGCATAAAATTCCTATATACAGAAATGGAAATAAGCTTTCTGTTCAAGCCGGAGGACATTTAGAAAACAATACTTATAAATGGTATAAAGACAGCGTTTTGATTGCTACCATTACAGGTGATAATAAATATCATCCTACAAAAAGCGGACAATATTATGTGGCAGTTACCAATTCTGTCGCCACACAATTAACGCTTTACAGTGAAACGTTCAATTATGTAAAATCAAACAGTTTAACAGATGCTACTGCAAATACCTTGTATTCAAATGCTATGGTTTCACCAAACCCGGCTACATCAAATACAACTGTTTCATTTAATGCAAAGGGAAAATATACAATAGCTATTACTGACTTTTCAGGAAAGATATTATTGTCTAAAACCGGTATTTCATCTGCCACTAAAAACACGTACCAGTTTGATGTAAGTAAGTTTGCAAGCGGCATATATTATATAACTATTACAGATGAAAATGATAACAAGCAGGAGTTAAAATTAAATAGGCAATAAAACAAATCACATAAAAAAGGAGAGCTCGCCACTCTTCTTTTTTATTTAGACTGAAACTAATTTCCAAATGGCAAAATTATCTTGAAAAAATTTTTTCTTGTAATCGTTAGATTGTTTCTTTTACTATCATCTTTTAAAACTTTTCCCCCTTATCGCCTCTTGCATTGTATTTTTATATAGCGTGAAAAAATTACTTCAAAAACTTTTTCGTGAACCTGTTATCCGTTTCGCGGATAAATATTCTTCAAGACCGGATAAGCAAAGAGTGTTTGATTCTTTAACTGAACTACACAAAAAAATTACTGCTGGCGATGAGAAAAAAGGACTGATCATTCCGTTTGATACTACAATGCAAAAGTTTATTATATTCTCAGATCAGCACAAAGGCGCAAAAAATAATGCAGACGATTTTTTTGTTTGCGAAAAAAATTATTTAGCCGCACTTGATTACTATTTTAATGAAAACTTTTATTTTATAAATCTTGGTGATGGTGAAGAGTTTTGGGAAAACACGGTTGCTGCTGTAAAAAAAAGTTATCCTGAATGTTTTGAGAAAGAAGAGCAGTTTCTTAAACAAAAAAGGTTTATAAAAATTTTTGGCAATCATGATCTTGATTGGAATACTGATTTAAAAGCAAACATTTTATTAAACAGTTTTTATAAAGAAAGTTTTTCTGTTTATGAAGGTTGTGTATTGGCCACGGCAATAAACGAGCGTGCTTTCCAGATTTATTTAACACACGGCCACCAGGGAGATTTGCAAAGCGACGGCAACTGGTTTAGTAAATTGTTTGTTGCAAAAATCTGGGGCCCGATGCAAGGTTTATTAGACATAAATCCAAACACACCTGCAAACAATGATCATCTGAAATCTTTACACAATACAATTATGTATGAATGGAGCAGCGCTGAAAAAAATATTTTACTAATAACAGGCCACACACATCAGCCGGTTTTTATGTCGTTAACACACCTGGAAAGATTGTATGTGAAATTAAGTACAGCGCAAAAAGCAAATGATGCATCTTTAATAAAAAATATAGAAGACGAAATAAAAAAAGCACAGCCGGCAAATGAAACGCCGCCTGATCTTTCCAAAATAATCCCGTCTTATTTTAACAGCGGTTGCTGTTGTTTTGATGATGGTGATATTACCGGAATTGAAATCGCTGATGGTTGTATCCGCTTAATAAAGTGGCAATCAAAAAACAATATTCCGCAAAGAGAAGTGCTGGAAGAAATTAAACTGAGTGAACTGGAAGATCTGCTGCCATAACATATTCTTTTTTAATTTTAATAAGTTCGTATGTTAGAATAAATAGTGATTATGCAGCATTAAAACAATTTCAGCGATGGATAATGATAATGAAAAAAAAAGGCTGATGCCTTATGTATTTGCCATAATAATTATTGGCGGCATGTTAATAATTATACTGGTTGACTGGCTGTTTAAAAGATGAAGCTGAAGATATTTTTATAAAGCTGAATTTGCATAAAGCAGATTAAAAAAATATAAAACTCATTCAAGTGGTTTTTGAACGCTTACAATTATTTCAGAATTTGCTGATAGTGTAAGCACAGCATTAATAAATATATAGGTGACTCCATACGCAATTTTTCCCTGCAGCCGCCTGTCTTCATTGCTGTTAGGATCATTTCTTGAATCGTACAAATTGCAGTCTGGGACAGAAGCAAAATCAGTTGCAATGCTATTACAGGCGGCATCTGCCGTTGAGCCTGTAGTTGGTAAAGCAGCATACACGTATGTATAATTTGTACTCTTGGTTATAGCTAAGTATGTAGTTGAGTATCCTTTTATCTGGTAAGTACATTCATATATCTCCGTTTGATCATTGGAGGTTACAAAAGCACCTTTTAAACCTTCAAAGTTATTTTTACAGGCTTCTACAAGTGTATTTATATCTTTAGCAAAATCACTCTGCGCGTTGACTGAAGTTTTTAAAAAGCAGGAAATAATAATTAATAAAACGGTAAGTATGTATTTACAATTTTTTCTCATAGCAAGGTTTAGGCAAGATTAATGATAAAACAGGAGAACCGCCAAAAAACCTCCGGATGAAATAAGTTTGATGTACAATGGATGTTTAATTGCAACGAAAAGAAATTATAATATTAAGATAAGCGTTTTACGTTTTTATCTGAAAACCGGTAAACTTTAAGCCAGCTTTTTGTTTGCACTTTTACATACTTTAACCCATCAGTAAAAGTTTATTTTACTTTTATTGCTAGAAATGAATAACTACTAAATCAGCTATCAACACCTACTTACTTATCTTTTCAATGCTTATTGAATCTCCTGTTATATTTCCTTCAATGGTTACTTTATCACCTATAAAATCTGCGGCTTTATCAGGATTAGTAATTGCGTATACTTTATCATCTACTACAAAAACAGGTTTATAGCCTTCGCCAACGCACTTTTTTGCGCAGGAAGCATGCTCTGCTTTATTGCCTGCCACACCACAATGAGAATCGCTTATATAACCCGTCCATTTACCATTATCAGCTGCAAATGCAGTAATAAAGAATAACATAACCGGCAGTATCAGGTACTTTTTCATAATCGTAAATTTTATGTTTATAATTTATGAAAAGTACAACTTCTCCGCTACATTTTTATTGTCTTTAATTAATAATAATACTTGCTTAACGTAATAGTTGTTCTGAACCAATAAAACTTTGTACAGTATGTTGTGCTTCATACTATGCCAGAAACTGAAATTGAATTTATTAATAAACTAATGCAAAAAAAATATCTTTGAGAGATGCCAGCTATTAAGGTAATATGAAATTTTTCAAAAATCTTCTTAAACCAACAGATAACAGCCCGCTCATTATTTTCAGAATTGTATTCGGATTTCTTTTATTCTACCATTTTTTATTTGCTCTTTTAAAGGGTAATATTTACAAAGATTTTATAAAGCCTCCTTTTACGTTTAATTATATAGGATTTGATTTCTTACAACCTTTGCCAGGGAACGGCATGTATTTTTATGTTGGAGCGATGGTATTGCTGGCTTTACTGATTATGCTTGGCGCATGGTACCGCATAGCAATGATTTGTTTTTCGCTGTTATGGACGGCTCTTTACCTGATGCAGAAGTCAGGTTACAACAATCATTATTACCTGATGGTTTTATTATGCTGGATAATGGTTTTTTTGCCGGCAAACCGGTATTATTCTATAGATGTAAAAAGAAAAGCAGTAACAGCAACAGATAAATGTGGCAGGTATTGTTTGTTAATCTTTATTGTGCAGATCGCGATAGTTTATTTTTTTGCTGCGATGAGTAAATTATCCTCTGATTGGTTTTCAGGTAAATATATTGCCATACAATTTTCAGAGTTAAGCCGCCGCCCTGTAATTGGAATAGTTTACAGGCAGCAATGGTTTCAGTTGCTTATTTGTTATGGCGGCTTCTTATTAGATCTTTTAATCGTGCCGTTGTTGCTATGGAAAAAAACAAGAAATTATGCATTCATTGTTTCATGCCTGTTTCATCTTTTTAACTCTTTCAGTTTTAATATTGGCATTTTTCCTTACTTATCAATTGCCCTTAACTTGTTTTTTTTCGAACCGGCTAAATTACGGCGGCTGTTTTTTCGACATCAACTCATTACCGAAAACAAATATCAGCCTGCAGGCAATTCATTTGTTCAAAAAATAATTCTATATAGTTTGGGCATTTATTTTTTTTTCCAAATTATTATACCGGCGCGATCATGGCTTTACACAGGCAATGTTTTCTGGACAGAAGAAGGTTATCGAATGAGCTGGAAAATGATGATGCGTGCTAAAAATGGAAGTGTTTATTTCAAGGTAACAGATCCGGATTTACATAAGTGCTGGAAAGTTGATCCTGCAAAAATTTTTGATGAAGACAAGGTAACATGGCTTGCTATTTCACCTGATATTATCTGGCAGTATAGTCAAAGATTAAAAACTGATTTTGCTAAAAAGGGCTTTTCAAATGTGCAGGTATATGCTATTGGAGAGGTTAGCCTCAACAGAAGTAGCCCTATGCCGCTTATTGATACAACTGTAAATCTTGCTGCTGTTAAATGGCAATCTTTTCGTCATTCAGAGTGGATAACGGATGGCCCCGGGCGCTGATACAAGATGCATATAAATAATACGCCGCGTTTATTGTATTTATAAATATTACTGTTGGCATGCTTATTTATAATATTCCAGTGATAAGTATTAAAAAAATTCTTAGTATGCAGTATTATAGTAATTTAAAACTATTAAAATGAAAAAGCTGGTTCTGCTGTTAGAAAAAAAGTTTGAGATCTTTACTGAAAATATTGCAATAATTCTCGGGCATTCATTTTCTTTTTTTATTGCTATTGTAATTGTATTATGGTGGATAGGTCTTGACATTTATCATTCAAGCAGCTGGCACGTTCTTATTAATGATCTTGTTTTTTCGTTTACATTTCTTATGGTGTTTATACTTCAGAAAATGCAGAATAAGTTTTCAGCAGTTATGAATGCAAAACTAAATGAGCTGGTTGCCTCGCATGAAAATGCCAGTAACCGCCTTATTAAAGCAGAAGATATGACAGAAGAAGAACTTCGTAAACTGGCCATACATTATGAAACACTTGCTGCTAATCTTGAAAAAAATGATTCGCTCACAACTTCCGGTTCAATAGAGCATGTAATTGATACTATTGACAAAAAAAATGAAGAAGAAAAAACCTGAAATAATTTCTACTGTAACAGCAAGCGATTTGTTATGCTATGGCGCATAAAGACTACGCCAAAAACAGTTTGCATTGTGCACAAAGGCGAACAGGTACGTATTTTGTGTATCACTCAAAAGATAATTTAAAAACATTTTAATATTAAAAGTCTATTCTCACTTCATGAAAAAATACATATACCTGCTCATTTTATGTTTTGGGATAACCAGGTTAAATGCTCAAACCTGTACAAACCCTTATCATATTGTAATACTTGGTTCTTCAACTGCTTATGGCAACGGTGCTTCTGATATCACAAAATCATGGGCATATAAGTACACTGATTATTTAAAGAGCATCAACCCAGGCTATGTGGTAGATAATCTTGCTGTGCCAGGTACTACAACATATTCTGCGCAACCTGATAATTACGTGCCGCCAAACGGCAGACCTGCACCAATGATTGGTCATAATATTACAACAGCTATAAATTTAAATGCAAATGCCATCATTATTAATTTCCCATCTAATGATGTGGTACAGGGTTTTAGTTTGAAAGAACAAAAAGATAATTTTAAACGCATTACAAATCTTGCTGCAAAAAACAATATTCTTGTTTGGGTGGCAACTCCGCAGCCCAGGGATAGCCTTACAGAAGCGCAGATTACAAGTCAGCATAGATTATATAACTGGATTATGCAGTATTATGGTGCAAAAAAAATAGATTTTCATAAGGATCTTGCTTCACCTGCTGATAGTATTTTATTTAAATACAGTGCCGGTGATGGCATACATCTAAATGATGCAGGCCATAAAGTTTTATATAACCGGGTAGTGAGAGAAAATATTCCTGATGCTTTATGTAATGAATTTGTACCTGTTGCTCAAAAAACAAAAAAGCCCGAAAAAATTATAAGCGCAGCATATTAAGGTCTCTCATTTTGATTACGGTGGAAGCTATACCAAACATTGTCTTTACCATAACCGCCGGCATGGCATTGAAGATGCGGGTTTATTATATTTCACTAAGCAAAAAAAACACCGTTTTTCAACAGTGTTTTAATATAAAAAATATTTGATTAAGCATTTTCCGCAAACTTATTTTTCACATTTTCGGGTATGTATTGATCATAAAGTTTTTGGCCCCTTTGTTTTAAATTGTTTACGAGGTCACGTTTTTTGTTTTCGCTTAATTTAGAATATTTATAATAAGCAAATGCTGCCAGAGTTGCTAAAATAATTCCACCTTTCATAGTTAGAAATTTTAATTGTTTGAAATTTTGTTTACTATTTATAGTAAAAAATCGTACCAGAATTAGCGTTTCTAAAAAACTATGAAATATTTATATAGCTGAGCAGGAAATTAATTCAAATGAAACTGCAATTGATATTGATTTTTTATAGTTGTTTTTTATACAAATCTAAAATTTGTTTATAGTTTGATGTAGGTCAAGATTAAGCAATACATCAAACATTTTCTTTACATACTGCAACAAACTATTGGAGTATATAAGTAATACCGTTAATCAATTGCCGCCTGGTACCTGATTTTAGAGCACCGTTGAATTCTCTTCTGTCCAGTGATCCATACCATGCATAGTGATATAAACCAATACTTTTCAATTTGCCTTTTATTAATGCATCATCAAAAGAAGAATAATATGTGATGGAAGTGTTTCCAACCGTTTTCAATTTACCTTTAAATGCTTCGTTATCAAACGAAGAAAAATAAGCAACGTTGTTAATGCCAATACTTTTTATTTTCCCTGCAGATAAAGCATCATCAAATTTTCTGTAATAATCAAACAACAGGCTGCCTGCAGATTTTATTTTACCAATTTTTTCAGGATAATCATTTGAAGGATAATAAGAAAAAAAACATGTGCCAATGCTTTTTATTTTACCCGTGAAAGCAGAGTCAGATTCTTTTCCATAATAAACTATCCGTCCCAAATAAGGTTGTAATTTTTGAGCGAAATAATTTCTATCATAAAGAGACTGTTCTTCTGTACCAGATTCAATTATCCTTCCATCATCAGAGATTCTTACCAAAACATTTTGACTTGTTATTACAGAGAACCACAAAAAATTAGATCCGTAGGAAAAAGTAACCTGGCTTAGGTGTTGGGAAATTCCATTAAAAAACAAAAATGACAGCGTTGTAATTAAGAAAATCTTTTTCATATCGCCCTTGTTGTTGCAAATCTAAGATTTGCTGCAAGAGACGAAAAAAATCCTTTGTTCATGGTGTTTGTTATATTAAATAAGCTGACAGTTTATTCAAACCTGTTATAATATTCCAAGCCTGATCTTTTCTGCTTTAAAAGCGGATGTACAAATAAGAATATATGTTCCTGCTGCAATATTTTCTGCCGGTATACTGGTAATTGTATTGGAAGACTTTCCCTTGCTTATAAAATTTCCATTTATTGAAACCAATTGCCATGTGAAGCTGATCTGATTTTTATTATTAATGATAATTTGTTTGTTACCTGCATTGTATAAGGCAGTTATATTGTCGGTATTTTCAGGTTTTAATTTTTGTTCCACCTGATCTGTAAATGAAAATGCAGCCAGTGGTGATGGTGTTGCATTAAGCTTACAGGGCTCGTACCCTGAAGTTATAACGCTGCAATTGCCGGAAAAATAAAGATCTCCTTTATATACTAAAAATCTAAAATCACTATTCAAACTGTAAACGGGGTTAGCCGTATTTTGAAGTGCAACAGGTACAGTACCTGCATTGCTTCCATCACTTTGCCACACAGCATAATCGCTGTTCACAATAAAGTATAGTTTGTTATTCCATACAGCAGTAATTCTAGCATCGGCCAGACCGTCTTTAACTAATTTGGTGCCTGCTGCAGTACCGTCTGTTTTCCATAATTCATCTGTAGCATAGCAAAAAAAATACAAAAGATTTTTATAAACTATACTTACATAGGGAAGGCTTCCATCTGTTCCGGGCACTATATCTTTAACCAATTGCGTACCTGCTTTTGTTCCGTCTGTTACAAACAACTCATTGCCATGTGCATCATCTTTTGCTTGAAAATAAATTTTATTGTTATACACTTTTAAATTTTGCGGAGCACCGTTGCCAAGTATACCACTGCCGTCTGCACTTAAATTTTTTACGATATGCGTACCTGCGTTAGTGCCATTGCTAACCCATAACTCACTGCCGTTTGTATAATCAAATGCACTAAAATAAAGCTTGTTGTTCAGCACAGCATAATTGCCGCCTGTAGTGCCGGGAAAAATATCCGGTTTTACAAGTACAGTACCGCTAAGACTGCCATTGCTTTTCCATAAGCCTGTTCCTGATCCTGTACCATTATCGCTATTGAAATAAATATCATTATTAAGAACAGCGAAATCTGACATGCCATTAAACAGGCTGATAAAATAATTTTTAATGATCTTTGTTCCCCCTTTTGTTCCATCAGAAACATAAAGCCTTCTTTCACCATCAACACCGCTTGCCATAAAAAAAAGCTTGTTGTTGGCAACGGTAAAAGCCTGCGGGTAAGAGCCCGTGCTACCCGCATAAAGATCTTTAAAAAGTACAGTGCCTGCCACCGTTCCGTCGCTTATCCAAAGTTCATTCCCGTGAACACCATCATCATAAGCAAAATATATATTGTTATTATAAGAAACAATGTCAGGAATATTATTTATTGTACCTGTAGTGGGACTGATTGTTTTTGTACTTGCACTGGTGCCCTTTGTTATCCAAAGAGAATATGAGCCTGAATTACCAGCTGCAATGAAAAATAATTTTTGATTTGCAATCGTAAAATCAAATGGATATGAGTTACCGGTGCCCGTACTATTCAGCTCTTTTAAAATTTCAATATTCTGTGCATAAGATGCAGGCATTATGTACGCAAACAGAAGCGTTGTAATAAGTGTATATTTTTTCATAAGCAGTTATTTATTTAACTGAAGTAAGATAAGTGATTATAAGCAGCAGCATAGAAAATTATATAATGCCTGTTAGTCGGTAAAGTTGTGGTGAAGGATAACTAAACATTTTACATTTAAACAGCACTGTTAGTATAGCATCATTTGATAATAACGTTTGGTTTTATATTTACAAATAACTTTTCATTGGCTTTGCAACGTTCAATACAAAAAATATATAAAGGTTACTTCGTTACTAAATGTTTAAGATATTCGCTGGTAATATCATTTGTGGTTATGTCTTCCAATCCCTCGTGGCTTTGTAGTTTTATTGCCAGATCTTTCATCGCCTTAACCGCATATTTTAAAAATGAAGGCCCCAGGCTTACTCTTGCCACACCAATTTCCTCTAATACATTTAACGATGGAATTCCTGGAACAGGTATAATGTTTACCGGCATATCAACCTCTTCAACAATTGCTTTTATCTCATCTTCTTTCTGAAATAGTATGGGATAAAAACAATCAGCACCAGCAGCTTTATAAGCAATGCCGCGTTTTATTGTTTCTTCCAATCTTGATTGCGGGGAATCAAAAATTTTATCATGAATAAAACAATCTGTTCGTGCGTTGATAAACAATGGCGCATTCATTTCCGCTGAAACTTTTTTAATCAGTTTTATTTTTGCACATTGTACTTCTGCCGGTAATAAGGTTTTTGTTTTTTTGTCTGTATCTTCTATGTTAATGCCAACAATTCCTGTTTCAATAAGCTGGCGAATATTTTGTTCTAACTCCATTTCATTATCTGTATAACCACTTTCAATGTCTGCTGTTACCGGAACATTTACACTTGCTGTAATTTTTTTAAGGATAAACAACACCTCGGTAAATGAAATATTTTCTCCATCATTATAACCATTTGAATAAGCCACTGATGCACTCGCGGTAGCAATAGCAGGATAACCTAAATCCTGTAAAAGTTTTGCGCCTAATACATCCCAAATGTTTGGCAATATTAATAGCTTACCTAAATGATGCAGATCATAAAACAGTTTTGCTTTCTCAGCCTGCGTGAATGTGTTTGCAGCCATAGTTAATTTTTAAAAGGTCTGTATAATAAGAACAACCATTTAAATAAATGTAATTTATTATAGTTTTTTTAATTGTAATTTGACAGTTGAGAATATTGATTTCTTACAGATGTTGTTTTACAGATCATAAATCCTTTTTTTCTTCTCTGCACGGGGTATAATTGTACACTGCTGTACAATAAAGGCTTTGCCCATAGAGAAAGAAAAAAACATACTGCTGATAACTTAAATTACGTTGCGCCTGCCTAATGCTTATTTTTGTTGAAAATATTTACATGAAGTTATTTGTTGCAGGATTTCCGAATGATTTTGATGATGCAGATTTAAGAGATATGTTTGAATTGTACGGTGCAGTTACTTCAGCAAAATTTGTAACAGACCGGGTAACAGGGAAAAGCAAAGGATTTGGTTTTATTGAGATGCCAGACAACACTGAAGCTATGGAAACAATGCAGCTACTGCATGGCATAAAAATGAAGGGCAAGCAAATTTCTGTACAGAAAGCAGAAGAGAAATCAGGAAATAGTAATTATAAGCCAAGAACTGATTTTAATAGAAGATATTAGTATTGCTAATTGGTGATAAAGTACATGCCATCTTTTTTTGTGCATGGCTTTTAAATTGAAGGCAAGAAACGCAGAATTAATTAATTCTCAATGTTCGAAAGCCTATAATTGCGGTTATAAGTCTACTGCATATTAATTTTGTTTTTTTGCACTGGTTAACCCGTTTGTTAATTTTTTTTTACTTTACAACGTTCGCTTATGCAATTGCGTCATTCAAGCAAAAACAATTATGAAATTATGTTTGTTTCTATTGTTAACCTTTGCCGCTATTCTAAGCATCGAATCCTGCACAAAAAGAGTTGAAACTAATTGCGGCTCAACCGGAGTTTATAGTAAATGGTCTGTGGCATCTATCAATACACAATCGTATCTATTCCCCATTGGTTTAACGTGGGACAGTACATATAACGCCGCAGCAACCGATTATATTGACCTTTCAACAAAAGGTGAAATTATTTTTTATATTAATCAGCAACAACATATTGATACATACGACACAACCAAATACAATCTTATAAACGATACTTTAGTTACGGTTAATAACTCAGGTGAGCTTGGATCTAACTATGTTTCATTAATAGATGTATCTCCAAACAGCAGTACACTGGTAGAAGAAACTTTTGGTATTGATACAAAATCAAAAATTTCATATAATCTTAAAAAATAAGTTGGGATAAAGGTGAGTATTAAGGTCGCAGTTAAACATTATCTTTTACCTTCTGCGGCGAACTTTTTTTAGCTGCTTGTTTATTACAGACTGCCGGGCCGGAAAAAAATCAGCTTGATATTTATTTTATCATATTCTTTATAATAGGTAATTTACAAACCAATTTATCTGTCCAAATTGTACCCGCTTGTCAAATTCACTCCAATCATTCAGCAATGCAATAAGCAAGTACCGTTTTGGATATGTGATTATCATTTAAAACAAATTCCATGAGAAAAATTACACATCTTTTTTTTGCTGTAGCATTCATGTTTACCTGCAGCAGCGTATTTGCGCAAACATACGTTGTGATGAAAGCAATGAATGGAACTACGAAATTAAATGGCGGTTCCACAGTAGCAGGACATGTTGGTGAGATTGATATATATTCTTATTCACAGGGAGAAAACTTGTGCGTTGGGTGTGGCAGAGCCACTTTTTCGGACCTCAATGTTTTGATGTCGCTAAATGCTGCTGTTACAACTTTCAAGAAACTATTGGTTAATGGAACGAAGCTCACATCAGTAGATATTACTTACGTAAAAGCAGGAACAACTCCGGTTGAATATTATAAGATGCACCTGGAAAATGTTTCGGTGGAAACCCTTCAGGAGTCAGGCTCAAACGAAATTCCAACCATTTCCATTTCCTTTTCTCCAGAGAAAATAGCATGGCAGAACACGGTGATAAAAAGCGATGGAACTGCCGGCGCAAAATCATCATACGGTTGGGATATTCTTAATAATGTAGAATGGCTTTATTATTAATGAGTGACACAAACAGTTGTTTCATTTATAATAAAATTAAGATGATGAAAAAATATTTTTTTCTATATGTTTTGTTGCTTACCAGCTTTACAGAGATTTCATTTGCACAGTTGCAGGTGGGCAACCCGGTTGCAAAAAAAGCTCCATTGTTGCAAATACCCATGGTGCATATAACGCCTGTTGAAAGCCTGTTTGTACCTGTACATATTGACCTTCTGAAACCTTTTACTGTTTCTCTTAATCCTATTACTTTCGAAAATCATGAAAATGCCGCCTGCGCACACTTTAAAAAACTGAAAGCAACTTTGGTGCTTAGTGCAGAGCGGGCAAATAATGTAACTGCAACCCTGAATTGGGAAACAAAATATGCTTACTATGCAGCAGGTTTTGAAGTGGAGAGATCGTTGGGAGATTCGCTTCATTTTTCTTCTGTAAATTTTGCAACAGTTTCCAAGGCAACCAATTTTAAAATAAATTATCATCTGCCTGATGGTAATGATTACAACGGTCTTTCTTATTACCGGATCAAGCAACACAATAGTGATACAAGCTTTGCATATTCAAATATTGTTGCTATAAAAGGGTACGGACTTCTTCCTTTTAAAATGTATCCTGTTCCCGCAACAAACAAGCTATGGATAGATGTATCTCCAAAGCAAAGCGGCAATCTTACAATAATGGTGTATGATCTTGCCGGCAAAATGGTACAGCAGCAATCTGTAACCTGCACAGGAAAGGGTTCTGTTGAGCAACGCATAGATATAAGCAAACTCGCGGCAGGTGTTTACAAGCTAACGCTATTAATGCCGGATAAAAGTTTTCTTACCGGAAAATTCATTAAGCAGTAAATACTGTTCCTGTTTTGTTGGTGTTGTTTGTCTGATCGTGAATCTGCTTTTTTTGATTTTCAAGAAACAACAAAAGAAAGCTTAAAACTTATTTTATCAAACCTGCGAGAATGTTTAAGGGTGGGAGCACATTGCGAAGAAGGAAATAAAAAGGACTGCTCTTATTTGAGACAGTCTTTTAAACTAAGTGGATAAATCCCGGCTATTTTAAAACCCGTTTATGAGAATCGCTATATGCAATCTTCCCGTTTTCATCAAGCATATTATCATCTTCATAATAGGCTGAATCTACTTTACCATTTGTATGGGTATCAATTTCGGTGTACCATACACAAACCCAATTTGTATTTTTATCCTTGGCATGCAAAGGAATCCATGCGTCCACTTTTATTTCAACCTTAGAAATACTATCCCTGTACATGGCAGCCATTTTCATTGCAGAATCTCTTGTGCCCTTGAACTCACCTCCATCGGGAAAATGCAGGTAAAGTGAATCTGACAGCGTATTTTTTAATCCTTCCATATCACCATTTTCCCACGCCTTATAGTTGTTTAATACATTAATAGCACTGCTGTCTGAGCCAATGGAAAACTTTGAAGAATAGCCTGCAGTATAAGGAAAAGACATTGATGAACTATCTGCACTGCCTGAATTAGTAGTAGAAGTAGTTCCTGTACAGGCGGCATACAGAAAAGTCACTAAAAGAAAAAGAAATAAATTTTTCATTTCAGAAGATTTAATGTTAATAAATAGAATCAAGAATGCTTTTAAGAATTGGTTAGCGGCAATCAAAGGATATGAATGTATTCACTAAAATTGTTACAATGTAGATTAATTAATAATATAAAAAAAATTGCTTCAAAGGTTGCGGGTGCTGTAATCAATAAGATTGAATGTTGTCTATAAATTGTGTTGTAAATTAAAATTTATACCTATGGCAACATTGATTCCCTATCTTAACTTCTACGGCAAATGCACTGAAGCCATGAATTTTTACAAAGAAATTTTCAGCGGCGAACTGTCTACACAATTGGCAGGCGATTCTCCAGCCAAAGATCAAATGCCGCAACATCTGCACAACCAGGTAATGCACTCGCGTTTAAAAAGCGATACAATTGAAATTATCGCATCAGATATGGCTCCTACCCAGCCCATTGAAGGCACTACCCATTTATCTTGCTTCTTATTTGCTCCGGTGAAGAAGAAGTAAGAAAACTCTTTGATAAACTCTCAACCGGTGGTAAGGTGGAACAACCTTTAACCAAAGCATTTTTGGATGGTTTGGTTCACTGGAAGATAAATATGGTAAACACTGGATGTTCCAGGCTGAGTGAGACAGCTTTTTTCTCCGCAGATTCTTAAATGACAACTAAATAATTTTAGATTTAAATTCTTCGATTTGAGTCATCACAAATTAAAATCAAAACATGAAAACGAAACTTTTACAATGCTGCGCTACAATGCTTATCCTTTTTTCGGGCTTAAGTGTAACAGCGCAAAGCTGGAAGCTTATTGGTAATTCCGGTACAAATCCGTCTGCAAACTTTTTGGGTACCACAGATAACAGGTCGCTTCAATTTAAAACCAATAACAAACTTAGAATGTCTATAAAAAATACTGGTTTTGTTGGCATAGGAACTAATACGCCCGCAGCACAATTAAATATAGATGGAGGCAGTTATCTTTCACTTTCAGGGGGAGGTTATCATGTGATTGGAAATGTAACGGGCTATAATTTGGCTTTTGATCCATATAATATCCAGGGCCGCAATAATGGAGGTGCACTCAGTATAAGTATAAATCCATTTGGCGGCAGTACATACCTGGGAAATGAAACCGGCAGCTATTATGGCGCTGTTGGGTATGGTTACACTTTTGGGTTTTATGGTGTAACCTCTACTGGTACCGGTGTTTATGGCGAGTCGTCATACGGCACCGGTGTTTATGGCTATGCATCAACAAGCGGAGGTGATAATAGCAGGGGACTTAATGGATATGGAAATTATGGAATATACGCAACCACTGCTGACAATTCAGCTTACTATGCCGGGTTTTTTACAGGTGATGTATACTCTTCTGGGATATATGCAGGTTCAGATGAAAAACTCAAACAAAACATCCAGGACGTTTCAAGTGCTATGAATATTATTGATCAATTGCATCCGAAAACATACCAATTCAAACAAGATGGTGATTATAAATTGATGAATCTTCCTAATGGGCAGCATTATGGTTTAATTGCACAGGATGTAGAAAAAGTATTGCCATACATGGTTAAAAATTCAAAATTCGATGTGGGTAACGCTATACAAAATGCTAAACCTATTACAGACACTAAAAACCCAGGCGCAGGCGCTGATGCTGATAAAACAAAAGCAAGTGAAGTAATAAATTTTAAAGCTTTGAATTATACTGAATTTATTCCTATTATAATTAAAGGCATGCAGGAACAGCAACAAACTATACAAAGCCTGCAACAAGTAGTGGAGAAACAACAACAACAAATCAATCAGTTATTAGCAGCAAATATATCTTCAGCGAAAGCAGTTAATATTGATGTAAGTGATGCCTCTTTATTGCAAAATGCACCTAACCCGTTTTCATCAAATACAGCAATCCGTTGTACTGTACCGTCCACAGCAAAGAAGGCTCAGCTTGATGTATATAACTCTGATGGAAACTTGTTAAAAACATATACGCTCAATAATAAAGGATTAAATGAAGTAATTATTAGTGGAGGAACTTTATCTTCTGGTCAATATGCTTATTCTTTATCAGTGGATGGCAAAATAATTGACAGTAAAAACATGATATTGACAAAGTAGCTGGCAGCAATTATTATTTTTTTAAATCATCTTTTCTTCTCCAAATGCTTCTATTTTGATTTGTCTTGTTGTTTTTGCAACGAATGTATTACTTGCATTAAGCTATCATTTTGATGTTGCAATAATTTCATGTCTTGTGTTTTCAAACTCTGTCCTCTGCCCTGTTTGCTCTGTTTGAAAAACTGTATTAAAACGAATGCCCTTCTTTACGAACATATTCTTTACTCTATGGTTTACTTTATGCCTTTGCTGGCTTGTAAAGTGACAACACAACAAGAGACGGAAGCAATGCGTCATTTTTAAAACCGCGCATCTTTTATAAAAAGCTGTAACCTTTTTCATTTCGGGCACTCTATTATATTCTAAACAATTTTATAATGAATCGCATTAACATTTTTACAGCAACAGTATTTACTTAGGCATAAGTGCGTTTATGCCGTCAACAAAATCATTTGCGCAAAGCAGTGCTAAACTTACCGACCCTGAAATTGCTTCGGTGGCAGTGGTGGCCATCAAAATGATATTGATTTTGCATCCATTGCCAAAACAAAATCGAAAAACAAGGACATCCTGGAATTTGCGCAAACCATGGCCACAGATCATCAGTCAGTAATTGGCCAGGCAGTGACGCTCGTTACAAAACTTGGTGTTACACCTAAAGACAATGCAGTAAGCAAGAAATTATTATCAGATGCAGAGAATACAAAAAAAGCGCTCTCATCAAAATCTGCGGACGCTTTTGATAAAGCTTATATAGATAATGAAGTTGCATATCATAAAGCTGTAATTGGAGCAGTGGAAAATGTATTGATTCCTGATGCAAGCAATGCAGAGCTGAAAGACCTTTTGCAAAAAGTTTTGCCGGTACTAAAAACGCATCTTGAACACGCGGAGATGGTACAAAAAATGTTTACTAAATGAGTGCAGTAATTATGCTTATAAGGAGCAGCCTCATGATCTTAGTTAGTCTTTTTTTCTTAAATGGCTGCTCCTCTCCGCCTGAAGAATACAATACAACTTCACAAATACCGGAAGAAAAGCCAGCACCTTCATTATACATAGTTCAAATTGAACAAATGAAATTTTTCCCTTCCAGTATTTCAGTGAATGCAGGCGATACTATCATGTGGGTAAACAATGATATGGTTGCACATGATGTAACTGAAGAAAAAAACAAATCGTGGTCTTCTTCGTTATTGCAACCGGGAAAATCGTGGAAGTTAGTTGTTAAAGAAAGTGCAGACTATTATTGTTCAATACATGTTGTAATGAAAGGCAGCTTCGGAATAAAATAAAATAACTTTGTATTTACGTTACCGGCTTATTTAAATAATATAATTTGAAAGAACAGTTTGAGCAATATTCAGATGCAGAAATCATTTCTAAAGTATTAAGCGGTGAAATAAAGCTGTACGAAATATTGATACGCCGTTATAATTCTTTCCTGTATAAAATAGGCAGAAGTTATCATTACAATCACCATGATACCGAAGACCTGATGCAGGAAGCTTACATAAGTGCATATTGCAATTTGAAAAAGTTTGAGCATCGGGCTTCATTTAAAACATGGTTAACCAGGCTTATGCTTAATCATTGCTACCAAAAAAAACGCAGGCTTAGTTATGCAAATGAAATTGTTACAGCCGAACCTGTAACAGAAAAGCAGGATAACGTGTTTCAATTTTCAAACAATAAAGATCAAATGATAAATAAAGAGCTTGGCAGTGTAATAGAAAATGCTTTGCTGCAGATCCCGGAAGATTACAGGATGGTATTTACGCTGCGCGAAGCAAACAGTTTAAGTATTGCTGAAACCGCATCTGCGCTTGGGATTACCGAAACAAATGTAAAAGTGCGGCTTAACCGGGCAAAAACCATGTTGCGTTCAGCCATTGAAAATATGTATTCACCAAACGAGATTTTTGAATTTAATCTTATTTATTGCGACAAGATGGTAAACAGTGTAATGTCATATATACATTCATTACCAACAAGCTGATAAACGCTCTATAGTTCCCTCTTTTATATATTACAAACTCCGTGTAAATATTTTCTATCATATCAGTGCCATCCGGCAAAAAGACAAATAAACATTCTTCTTCAAGCCTAGAAAAAGGAACTAAGGACCAGGCCGCTAAACGCACCAACTATTTATAGTCTTCCGTGAGCCCGAATTGGTTGATTTACAATAAAAAATATATGTTTTACGTGATCTTTTTTGCCATGAATCATATTAACATTGCAACTATTTAAAACCATTTTTAAACATTAAAAAACTACCAGTTTATGAGGAAAAATTTTCTGTCATTGGCAATTTTATTTTTTATCAGTTATGGTGTAAATGCACAAAAAGGCAACAATCAAATCAGTATCGGGCCGGAAGTTGATCTTCCTGTAGGAACTTTTGCTGATGCATATAAAGTTGGCTTTGGAGGTACAATTAAAGGTTTGTATGGCATAGGTTCAGGCGGACAAATTACCTTAACCACAGGTTATATTGCATTTAACGGCAAAAGCGGTTTGTATGCCGATCAAAAATTCAATATTATCCCGATTCTTGCAGGGTACAGACAAAACTTCAAGTCTCTTTATGTTGAACCACAATTAGGTGCTGCGAGTTACAAAACCAAGGTCACTGGCTTCAGCGAGTCAGAAACGAGGTTTACTTATGGTGTTGGTGTAGGATACTCCGGCGTGGTTGATTTAGGTTTACGCTTTCAGGCACATGAAGGAGCGAGCCTTATAGCATTAAGAGCCGCGTATGTTATTAAATTTAAAAAGTAACCATTTTATCTGGTCAAAGAAAAGGGGGAAGCTAAATATTCAGCTTCCCCTTTTGTATTTAAGCCGGGCAGAAAAAATGTCCCTCTATTTTTAGAAGAACATTTCTAAATTACATTTTGGCAAAGCTAAAAAAGACAAAAAAAACGCGTCAATTTTCGGCAAGTGTAGTTTTAATTTTTAGCACCCTCGTTGATTCTTTGCAAACCCACTGCTCTCGTTTCTTCATCATCCAACACTACCCTTGTTTGAATGTCGAGAACTGTGTTCCAGTTAAGTGCCCATCTTGCAATTGCCATCGCATCATTACACTCGCAAATTGCTACGCCGGAGCCCTCACTCAGATCATGCCAACGTCCGATTAGTGTTATTTTATCACCCATGTCTTTTTTGTCATCATCAGCAGTCATTTGCGCGAATGCATTGAGTGCAGCATGGCGTTTATCCGGATGAATACGCCACGAAACCATAAATTTCATAAAAACCTCCTTTGTTTTAAAGTGAAGAAAGGGGAAAGATTAATTTCCTAAATATAACTTTTAAACTGAGAATAAATTCAGTTCTTGTCTACGCTTTATATTGGCTGTTTCGCCAACGCGTATGGCCTTGTTATAAAATTCCAGTTGGCAAAGAAGAATTAGCCGCCTTGTAATGCTCAGCATAAAAAGTTATTGCATTAGTTGAGGGAATTTCTAAAGCCTTATTTGGTGCTGCCTGACGTAAATTACCTTGCTTAGGGCTTTATATTACAGCACCATTTAACGGTTACATGGCGGCGAAACATTGTTTATAAAAAAACTCTTCTTATTTTGCTTGGCTATCTTCTGAAATTACACGAGGCAATGTAGCTAAATGCTATTTCAGCAAACGACCATCACTGTCTTACAGGTCATCGGTCATCAATGCTAATAAAGCACTAAAAATTATTTAATCATTTAAAAAAACAAATCATGAAAAAGCTTCTAATGGCAGCGTGTATTGTTGCCATGTACAGTGTTTCATTTGGGCAAACTGAAGGAGAACTTATAATTAAGGGTTCAAAAGTGGTTACTAAAGATTCCACGCCACAACAGGTGATTGATACCTTGAAAAAAAGGTTTCCCAATGCGAAGGCAGTTCAATATTACGAAACTTCAGCCGCCACTGCAAATGGTTGGTCTGTATCTGCAGACGATCGGATGCCGTCTGTAAGTGCACCGGAATATTATACAATCAAATTTAAAAGAGAAGATTTTCAGTATTATGCTTTGTTTGAATCAAATGGCACTTTGATAAAATCCGAATTTCAACAGATCAATGTTGAATTACCTGAAGCAGTAAAAGCCTCTTTATTAAAATTAAAGGCAGAAAAATATCCGGATTACCAACTCCTTACAAAAGATTATTTCAAGTATGAGAATTATGACATGCATAAAGATTATTATCAAATAACAGCAGTGAAAACAAGCGATCCCACCCAAAAGAAGGTCATTACAGTGGATCCGACAGGTAATATAATTAAAGTGAAATAAAGGCAATAGCCGATCATTTTTGTTTTGTACTGATATAACAGCTTTTACGGCGCAAAACTCCGGAGAGGTTTTTTGAAACTATTGCCTCCCGAAGTATTCATCAACAAAGTTTTATGGCAGGAAGGAATAGCCAGTGTTTTGCCATTACCATTTTAGTTTTGTATACCTGGAATACCAGCCGCATTAATAATTGCGGCTGTTCTTTAAAGTCAATAGTCCTTGTCTCCTCATGAGATTTGCTTACGCTATGACGTAAGTCCAGGAAACAACGCCAAACAGTTAACATTCTATGCCCATGCCAGGGGTTTCTTACATTCTACAGTGAACTGAGGGTTTTGTTGATAAAGAAAAGGTAACAAAATCTTAAAGTAGGCTCAACGCTATTTTCTTCATCTTTAAGATTTTGATTTAAGCATGTTCGTATAAAAGAATTAATGATTGAATTTTATTTCAAACTATGGATGAAGAAAATTATGCGCTTAATAAAATAACTTCTGAAACAGCAAGCGATAAAAAGGTTCAGATGGCATGGCAACTTTTCGTAAGCCTTGAATACCAGGTTCAGGTTGCAGACCGCAAAGTGCAGGCAGTATTTGGAATGAATGCATTTCTTGTTGCCGCAATTTCATTGCAAAATCAGCAACCGCTTCATAACTTACTGCAAAATGGAATGACATTTTCTGTCGCGCTTGATTTGTTTCTTAAAGCATGTTTTCTTGGATGTGTATGTATGGCAACATGGTCAGCAATAAAAGCACTTACACCACGATTTAAAATCAACAAGTCTCATAATCCATCAGACAAAAACTCTTTGTTTTATTTTGGCGATATTCAAAAGAAATCGTTCCTGGATTATTCGGCAGCGTTTATGAAAACATCTAACTCAGAAATTACAGAACAACTTCTTTTGCAGGTGCAAACCCTTTCAAAAATTCTTACACGGAAATATACCCTGTTGCATCGCTCTACTTTTTTTCTATCATTAGCGCTTATTATCTGGCTTTTTCTTTCGGTAAATAAATTCCTTGCATAGAGTTTTCCCGAGAGTATAATCTTTTCCTTCTGTGCAATGGCAGTCACTTTCCTTATTTAAATACCAAGATCTTTAAGCACCCGGACAGCTGCATTATGACCGGCACAGCCAATTACTGAACCGGCAGGATGCGTTCCTGCACTTGCAGAATACACGCCTTGTACAGGAGTAGCGTATGGCAAACGGTCAGAAAAGCCAAAAGTATTGTCAACATGATGGATGTGCCCAAGCGTTATACCAAAATGGCTTTCAATTTTCTTTGGATGAAGCGGGAACGTGTCTGCAACAAGATCACTGGTACCAGGCGCAAAACGGTCGCAAATAGAAAGGAGCTGTTTGACATAACTTGCTTCCTCGGCCTCCCAGCTTGTACCCTTCAGCTCGTATGGAACCCATTGAACAAACAAAGCTGAATTATGATTCCCTTCCACATCTCTTAGTGATGGATCCACTGTTGTGTGTATGTACCATTCTATCGTTGGGAAAGGATATAGTTTGCCTTCTTTAACAGCATTGAATCCTTCATTAAGACTTTGCATCACATCCTGTTCATCAGGTAAAAGATGAATAGTAGTTCCATATTGTCCACGGTCTTCCGGAAGACACGTAAATTTAGGAAGTCCCTTTAGTGCCAGGTTAACCTTAAATGTTGAGCCTGGGCGTTTGTAATTTTCAATCCTTGAATTATAGGATGCTGGCAGATGATCAGTGCCGATCAGCGTCTGCAGGCGGAATGGATCAGCATTTACTACCACCGCTTTTGCCCGAACCTGTGAGCCGTCAACCAAAGTAACACCGCTTGCAACACCATTCTGAACATCAATGGAGCTTACTTTTTTTCCGGTAATGATCTCTGCCCCCGCTTTGCGGGCTGTATCTGCAAGAATTTTGGTGATGGTGCCCATACCTCCTTTTACAACCATCCAGGTGCCATCGCTTCCGGGAAGACGGCACATATTATGGACAAGGAAATTCATACCTGAGCCAGGCGTTTCCCAACTTCCAAAAAGACCGGAAAAACCATCTGTTACGGCATACATTGCTTTAACCAAATCACTCTTAAACCCAAAACGATTGATGTATTCACCTACCGGTTTCCTGCACAGATCTGTAAACACCTGCTGTAGTTCAGGGCGAATATAACGCTCAGCGGTTTCCTCTATACTATAGGGTTCTTCCAGCCAGGTAGGCGCAATGTCATCCCTGATTTTTTCAATTTCTTCCGTAAGTGCCTTGTTTGCAAGCCAGTCGTCTTCAGAAAAAAAAGAAATAAACTGGTTGCGCATAGCATCACGATCAGAGCCAAACAAAAGATATCGTTTCCCGGTAGTAGGCAGAAAATAATGAGGATCGCGGCGAAGTAACGGGATTTCAATTCCAAGTGTTCTTATCAATTCAGGCGGCATTACGCCAAGCAAATAAGCGCCCGTACTGGTGCCAAGGTTGGGTACTTTCGTGAACGGGAATTCTGTTTTTGCAGCACCGCCAACCATATCTTTTTCTTCAAGCACCGTTACTGTTAAACCTGCGCGGGCAAGAAGTATTGCTGATACAAGCCCATTATGACCTGCTCCTACTATAATTACATCTACAGCTTTCTCCATGAAATTATTATTATGTTGATTTGACAATTTTTAAACATTATGTTAGTTGACCTTGTTTTCGGGGATGTGCCTGAAGGTGAATGAAGGCAAAAGAATAAAATTTACAAGAAATTTTTTTTTCATTTGGCAGTTTAGCTATAAGTTTTTACAGTTTATATCAAAAATTAATCGCAAATATACAGTCGTTCAAAAAACTTTCTTCATTGGATAATTCCTCCAAACTATCGCAAGTTTGGGGATAGCTGTGGTCTGTACAAGGTTCTCTTGCTTATCATATTCGCAAAATTCTTTATCCTGTAGATATTATCATTTGATTTAGTTGAATCATCAGATGGGTTATGATCTGACATTCTTTAAGTTTTAACTTCAACTATGTCTGCTTACGGATAGTAAAAGGTTATAAACTTTTGAGTTTATTATGTAGAACTTCTTATTGCACTTCTATTGGTGCTGTCCACCTAAAGAAACCCCATTCCATTATAAGTGTTCCATGTTTTGCATCCACCGGAATGATGGAAATTGTAAATGCTTCTACAGGCGAAGTGAGTGCTTCGCTAGTCATCTTTGCTATGCCCAGATTAAGCGAGCCGTTATATTCGGTGCCCCACTGGCCGGTCTGCTTGTTCACAATCAGATCAACTGCAGCTGCATGCGGCACGGTCCATAATGTGTAGGTTGCGGCTGGTACCTGCATTCCGGCAAGCTTTATAGGGGCTGATATTGTAAATTGCGTTGCGGCATTGGCTCCTGTACGCCATACATGATCGTAGGGCAACACATCACCCAGCAGTTTTCGCCCACGCATGAGTGGGCGACCATAATCAACAGCAAATGATGCACTACCAATTTGTGCCCGTATAGTATCCCGTACACTCAATAACTTTACATTGCCGGTTTTTGCCTCAACAGCTTCAAAATGGTCAGCGATGTTTTTTATATCGGGTAGAGAGCTAAGGCGGTTCACCTCTACCTTATATGTGGTGCGGTTGCCTGAGTAACTAAGCATGTGATAATTGGAATCCATTGTTGCCTCCCCGGTGCCGGAAAGCCAGTCGTGCGTGATATGCACCTTGTTATCACCAAGTGGTGTAACATGTCCTCTTCCCAATGGAAACTGGTCAAATTCACGGTCAATATAAAACTGTCGTACCTGCACAGCAGTACCAATTGCAGACTTTAACGCTACTGCATGCTTTAATGCTGCTGCAAAATAAAGGTCATATAGACTATACATTTGAGGTACATGTGCCTCTACTATATCGCCACCTGTTGCGAAGTCGCGGTTCAATATTCCTGTGCTATCTGTTTTGGAGAGGTGTACTTTATTAGCAGTAACATCAACTGTCACTTTTCGTTCACGCTGATTAATTGGTTCACTCGGCGTATGAATATCCATAACAAGATGCTGAATACTACCGTCAGGATTAAGATTGATTACAGTATGCCGTACCCGCACACGTGGAAAACGGTCAACTTCATCGCTTGTTACAGTATTGCCCTGCCGGGTTACACTTTCAACGGCAATTGTATCGCTGCCGAGTTTTGTAATAAAACCGTAGTGTTCAGCTGATGAACTTTTGCAAGAGATCAGCAACACCATTGCGTTGAGAAAAAAACATAGCGCAACCAGGTTTATGAGATAAACATTACGTGACTGAATAAATTTGTGATACATAGATTGGAATAAATGTTTGTAGCTGGTTGTTAAACTAATGAATTAGTCTGTATGATTACCAAATAAATTGAGCATTTAATAATTTGTTTTTTTAAATGGTTTATTAAACGGTTAGGAGGCTTAATGCATGGATTGTTATTGACCCCAATACTTCACTTATTTATCTGAAGTTTTAAACTTCAATTCTTACTGCTTATGATTTTATAAGTTACAAACTTTAATATGAATGCGATGAAGTTGCAGGCTTCATCAGGCTGGGATTGTTGCAAAATCGCCTGTATTAATACGGTTACTTTAAGAAATTAGGCTTTCACGAAGTTCAGTCATGATGCTCTAAGCGGCTATTATACTTTTATATCATGATCGGGTTTAAAAACGAAGATCCGGTTAAAATAACAATATCCAAATTCAATAACTGTAAAACCAAATTCCTACCTGTTGAAATCTTTGTGATCATTATTGTTTAGGGCATATTAAAACATAACATTATGAAGATAAATTTTACTCTGCTTGTATCAAAAGTATCATACTTCTTACTCTTGTTGATAGTAATCACTATTATGAGTATGAAAGCCACAACAGGTACATGCCAGGCAGCGGTTTCTTCCGCACAAACAGGCGGGCATGATAAAACTTCAAAACAAACCGATAAGTCAAACGGAACGGCTTATGCTGTAATCTATACTAACCTGATGGTTCCTGACAATGGAAATTTGTATGTGTCTGACGGTGTTGGTGCCGCATTTAACAACAATTTTTCTGCTGCAGTAGATGAAAATGACGCTACAAAACTTTGGAACTTTGATGAGAATATTGCGCTGATGAGAAATTCAAGTGCACTGGCAATTGAGTTCAGGCCGGTACCTGTGCTGACAGATACTTTATTTTATAAACTTTACTTAAGACAAGAACCTTACGTACTGAAAATATGTGCGCAGAATTTTGCAGGCCTGTGTTTGCACGCTTTGCTGATTGACAAATATCTTCATACGCAAAAAGAAGTGAATTTACAGGATACAACTTTATATGCTTTCACGCCGGTCGCTGACACCAACAGTTACCGCAACCGCTTCATGCTGGTAATAAATAAACAGCTATCCGCATCACCGCTGGCCGTTGCCAAAATACTTAACCAGTCAAGCCCTGCTGTGAAAGGCGTTGCCAACAGTGTGGCTGCAGCAGGCAATGTAACCTTGTATCCAAACCCGGTAACAAAAGGCACTAACGCATCGCTGCGGTTTAATAATATGGATAAAGGCAGTTATGAAGTTGCAGTGTACAATTTAAATGGACAAAAACTGTCAAGCCGTACAATACAGTACAACGGCGGCAATAGTGTTTATGCTTTGCCAGCAGATCCTTCATGGCTATACGGCATCTATACACTTCGTATTACAAATAGTACTTCTAAAAAAATAATGAACCTAAGAATGGAGATCAGATAAAACTGATTTAGTTTTTCAAACACGGGATGCATATTACACTCCAGTGAGTTGGAGGTTTATCTGTCTGAAGGATTTTTCAATTTATTCGAAAGCATTTCAATTGTTTTCTGAATTCTTTGTGCTCGTGTTTCTTCATGTTTTACAGAAACGATCTATTCACGTATACATTTTCGATGATTGAATGCAAGGCTTGAAATCGCCTGGTTCATTTACCGCACGAATTTTTGCCTATCTTTTAGCTTGTCATATTATAACCTCCTTGTAATTACTGGAGTTGCTTTTCTTTAATGAAACTGCCATCATTTTTAAACATTGCCATCATTTCTTTCCCGCTGGTTTGCCAGCGTACCCTGTAAAAAGTTTTTCCTTTTTTATTGGTACCGGTTACCCATTTTACATTGGAAACACTGGGATATTTGCTTTTAAATGCAGTAATTACAGAACCCGGAACTTCACTCGCATCAATACGGGTTACGGTTTTCCCCGAAGTAACAGTGTCTTGATTTACGGTACTGTCGTTATTTGTGATTGCTGCTGTTGTGGTATCAGTTATTGTACTGTCAGCAGCCATGTTTTTCGAAGGGGAATTATTGTTACAAGCTTGCAGGGATAATAAAATTGATATGGATAAGTAAACAAACGATTTTTTCATACTTCTTTTATGCATTAGCTAAGCACAATAAGTGCCAATTTGCGAAGAGGCAAGGATTGGAGTTAAGGAATCGAACAGGTTTAAGTTGTTTGATACTGGTCTAAAAAATAAACCATGATATTTGACTAATTTTAGATATGGATTTCAAAAAGTATCTCTTGTTATTGTTTATTCTTTTAACTAACAATGTTTCCTTCTCACAAAAAACAGTTACCGCGCCGACACCTTCCAATAAACCAGGCATATACCAGTTAGCCCAGATAAAAAGAAAATATGGAATGTTCATTCACTTCGGAATAAATACTTTTTATGATGAAGAATGGACAGACGGCAGCAAACCGGCATCTTCCTATAAGCCGCTCACGGTTGATGCGGATCAATGGGTACACGTTGCAAAACAGGCGGGCATGAAATACGTAATACTTGTATCAAAACATGTGGATGGCTTTTGCCTTTGGGATAGTAAATACACGGATTATGATGTAGCTTCTTCATCTAATAAAACAAATGTGGTTGAAGAAGTTGCCATGGCTTGCAAAAAATATGGAATCGGAATTGGAATTTATTATTCTTTGTGGGACCGGCACCAGAATGCTAATGTAAACGACAGTTCATTGGATAAGGATTACAATGAATATATGATCAACCAGATTAAAGAACTGTTTGCGATTGTAAACAAATACACACCGGCGGTGGAACTATGGCTTGATGCTGGTTGGGAGAAAAAACGTTCACGATGGCCGATAGCTGAAATTTATAAAACAGTGAAAGAAATGGCGCCTCAATGCCAGGTAGGTGTGAACTGGTCAATAGGAACACCGGAAAATCCCGATCCAGATTCTGCCTTTGTATTACCTGTTATGCAAAAAACCGGCTACCCTATACGGTATTTTCCCAGTGATTTCAGGATGGGAGATCCATATATGCCTGCTAACCCTGACCCGAAATTATTTTCTTATAATGGTCATTTATATTACATGCCGTGGGAAACAACTGTATGCATGAGTGAAAAATGGTTTTATAATACAAAGGATACTGTTTATAAAACAGCAGATGAATTATATAAAATTTATAAACAGGCAACGGCACAGGATAATATACTTATCCTGGATCTTCCGCCGGACAGGAGCGGCAAGCTACGTGAGAAAGATATTCAATTAGTGCTTGCCTTACACAAACAAATTCTTGAAGAAAAGCCCGAATAAGGTTTACTGAATTACTATTGAAAAGATATAAATGTTCGGGCGAAAACCATGTGATAGAAACCGGGGATTAAAAAATACCATAGTTTATTGCTTACTGTATGCCGTTTATTAATCTATGTATAATAATAATACTGCTCAGGAGCTAAAACGAAGTTTGCAACTTCGTAATTATGTTGTTGAATTAGAATAAAAATTACTGACCCTTTTTGTGTGCTCATCTTTTCTGCTGTGCCTTCTTCTATCTGTTACATAATCTTTGCTATAGCGGGATGTATAAGCGGTAATGCAACAATAAAATAATTTCCTTCTTCTTTTGTTACAACATCTTCTTTTTGTATTAACCTATACCTCGCAGTAATATTATTTAATCCGATGTTAGTAGAAACAGGGTTAATTTTTTTCTTTTGCAAATTATTTTTTACCGTAAGCGTTTTATCGCCTGTTGCAGATATTTCAATTTTTAAAGGCTGGCTTTTAGAAGTTACATTGTGCTTTACTGCATTTTCAACCAACAATTGCAATGTTAATGGTGGCAGCAAATAATCTTCATACTGCGGCGATATCTGCATTATCAGCTCTACCCCTTTGCCGTGCCTCAATTTTAATAACTGGTAAAAAGATTGTATAAATTTTGTCTCTGTTTGCAGTGTAACAAGTTCGTGTTTGTTATTTTCCAAAAGATAACGGTACACTTTCGTCATTTCATTTAAAAACTTATCTGCTTCTGCCGGGTCTTCAGATATAAGCGATGATAAAGTATTAAGTGTGTTAAACAAAAAATGAGGATTAACTTGTTGATTCAGATTCTCCAGTTGTGACCATAACTTTTCTTTTTCCAGCCGATTCTTTTCTTCTTCAGATTGCTTTAGCCGGGTGTAATAATAAAACGCTTCATAAATACCAAAGAAAAGCGTGAATACCAAAGCAGCTTTTGAAAGTGAGTTATTAATAAAGTTTAAAAATAATTGTCCGTTGCTTACCTGCTCCGATGCAGTTTGTGAACCATATGTAAAAACATAGCTTACAAAAGCTGTGCATAAAAGCAGCACTGAAGTAAAAAGCATTCCTGTAATAAAAACAAATGCTATTCTTTTTACGAGTTTGTAAGGTTCATGGAATCTTTCACGAAAATGTAAAATAATAAACCGGTTGCCTTCCCAAACAAGCGTAATTGATGCAAGTATTAACACTATGCGTTCTATAAAAAGCAGGTTTAATGGTTGTGAATAAAGTTTATTCGAATAAACGGCAACGAGAAATATGCATACAATAGCTATAATCCGGAACCATTTGTCTTTAACTTTCATCATAGCATTATCAAAAATAAAAGAATCGAAGTTTTATGAAATGTTTATTTCTCATTTTGCAACTTCGGTTATTTTATTCTGAAGTTTTAAACTTCGTTATTCCGGTGTTCAATTTGAAACAAAAGTTACAAACTTTAAAATATATGCGGCGAGCTGCAAATTTCGCCGGGAGATCTGAGCACTTTGCTCAGGTGGAGTAGCTTACTAAGTATTTAGCACAGATGATGATATTATCTTTACCAATATTTAATTCCTTCATGGTACAGGTTGGCATGTATAATACACTTAAAGTTTCACGCAAAGTGGAATTTGGTTTCTATCTTGATGATGGGAATGATGGGATACTGTTGCCCAAAAGATTTGCACCCAAAGGGCTGCATATTGGTGACGAAATAAAGGTATTTCTCTATCATGATTCTGACAACCGGTTAATTGCTACAACGCAGCAGCCAAAGGGTGTTGTGGGCGATATTGTTCAACTAAAATGCGTGAGCACAACAGAGCATGGCGCCTTCCTGGACTGGGGTTTAATGAAAGATATTTTTGTAGCAAAATCGCAGCAGCTTACAAGAATGCACAAAGAAGGTGAATACCTTGTAAAAATTTATATTGACGAACAAACCGGCCGTATTGCTGCAACAGAAAAAATTGAAAAGCAAATCAGCAATGATGCGCTTACGGTACAGGAAATGGATGAAGTAGAATTATATGTGCAAAGAGAAAGTGATCTTGGATATGTAATGATCATTAATGGTAAACATACAGGCCTGTTGCATGCAAACGAAATATACCGCAACATACATGTTGGTGATAAATTAAAGGGCTTTATTAAAACCATTCGTGCTGATAATAAAATAGATGTTGTGCTTGATAAACCCGGCTATGCACGCATAGAAAAAGAAGAGGAAAAAATACTTCGTTTATTAAAAGAGCATAACGGTTTCCTGCCTTACAATGATAAAAGCGATCCTGAACATATTTACAGTTTCTTCAGCATGAGTAAAAAAACGTTTAAGATGACGATCGGATCCTTATACAAACAACGCAAAATAGATTTCACCAAAAAAGGAATTCAAGCAGTTGAAGAATAAAAACGTTTAAAGAACACATAAGCCGGTCAGGCTTGTCCTTCAGGTTTAATACCAAAGTCTTTAAGCAACCGAACCACAGCATTATGCCCGGTGCAGCATTATCGAACCGGCAGAATGCGTTCCGGCATTGTTGAACATGCAGAAGATTATTTATACTGCAGCGCTGTAATGTGAGTGGCCTGATGATGTAACGTACCGAAATGGCATAATTTATGGTTTTATAAGTAAAATATACAACATGAAAGAGTTCAATACAAAACTTATTAAGCCTGTAGCGGCGGTTATGTTGCTCAGCTTATTAATGTCTTCCTGTTTACCCAGAAGACCACGTCCACCAAGACCACATGCTATGGAAAAAATAATGATAACCCCTTCAAATAATAATTCTTAATAAGTGGTTATGTGCTATCCGTAGTTTGTAACTATGGATTTTTTATTCATAATTTTCGATTAACGCCAGATGCAATCTGGCTATTTTATCTAACCCCTTAGCAGAAGACATATGGCAGGGGTTTACAAACTTTAAAGAGATTCCAAAAAGAAATAATTTTACATTCTACGCCGAGCTGGTATTATGCTAAACAGTTAAACATTCTACGTCGGGCTGAGTACAAATAACATAAGGTTGTATATTGCTTTTTTATTCTGTTACTGTAGAATTAATTCATTTTTGCAATTAGTATATTTTGAAACCTGTCTTAAAGATTCAGCAAAACATTGCCATCCTAATGCCTAAAAAACTAATACTCCTTGCTTTATTCATTATTTTTTACACGATAACGCATGCTCAGTATGCAAGCTGGATGATGGGTACATGGAAAAGTACAGGCGGAGCCGATACCATCCGGATCAATGATGTTTCAGTTGAAAGTTTTACCGGTACCAAAACAAGTGAAATCAATAATGCTGCGCATGCCAAAATCACCATTTCAATATCCGGTGCTTTCAGAGGAAAAGGATTGTATTTGCAGGACGGAGCAGTTTTACACAAAGAAGGATCGGAAAACGGGCAATGGCATGATTGTTCTGCCTGCTCACAGGAAAATAAAATGATGATAAGCCATGACAGCCTTATTTTAATTAGCAGCATTTCGGGTTGTAATAGCGGATGTGATGGTGAAACCCGTTATTACAGGTTACTTTCTGAATATGATGACCCTGCACAACGATACCTTGTTGACCGGTTTGGCAGGCCTTCAGATATCATTGGCTTCCATCCATACCAGCCGAAGGAAGGTGAAACGGTTCAATCTATTGATGATAGTGAACCTTCAAAAAACAATGTTGCTGCCGTTACTATGGTAGATGATCCTGCTGCTGAAGCAATAAAGAAAGCAGAAAAAAGGCACCAGGATTCACTTGATAACATTGCAAGGGTAAAACAACAACAAATAGATGCAGCTCAACTTGCACAACAAAAAAAGCGGCAACAGAAAATAACTGACTCGCTTAATCATGTACAACAAAAAGAACAGCAACGCACAAAAGATTCACTGGATAATGTTGCCAGGCTGGAACAAATAAGATTGCGAACGGAAGATTCCCTTCGTGATGTGCAGGCGAAAAAGCGACAACAGGAGATTGCTGACTCACTTAATCTTGTACAACAAAAAGAACATCAACGTTTAAAAGATTCACTGGATAATGTTGCAAGGCTGGAACAAATAAGACTGCGAACCGAAGATTCCCTTCGTGATGTACAGGCGAAAAAGCGGCAACAGGAGATTGCCGACTCACTTAATCTTGTACAACAAAAAGAACAGCAACGCATAAAAGATTCGCTGGATAATGTTGCAAGAATAAAACAACAACAGCTTGACGATTCCACCCTGCTTGCGCAACACAAGAAGCGGGAACAGGAGGTAACTGATTCACTTAAGCTTGTAAAACAAAAAGAACAGCAGCGCGTGAAAGATTCGCTGAATAATGTTGCCAGGCTGGAACAAATAAGACTGCGAACCGAAGATTCATTACGAAATGTTCAGATTAAAAAAAGGCAACAAGAAGTGGCAGATTCGCTTAGCCTCGTCAACCAAAGAAAACAGCAGTATATAAAAGATTCACTGCAAATTGTAGCTGCAGCAAACCTGCAAAAACTGCGAACAGCAGATTCACTTCGTGACGTGCAGGCAATAAAAAGACAACAGGAAGCCGATTCTTTGGCAGCTTTCCGCAGACAACAGTATAATGATTCTTTGCAAAAAGCAGCTTTGGCAAAAGCTGTTCTGCCAGCAACAACCGGCAATAATCAATCTGATGCAGACAAAGCACTCACATCCCGCACCAGCATATTGCTGCAAACTTATCACATTAATTCGCCGGATATTTTAATTGAACTGTTTGATAACGGGGAAATTGATGGCGACAGGGTTAGTGTATATCACAACAACGAGATTATTGTAAGCAACCAAACGCTGGGTATAAAGCCTATTACGCTGAGCATTCATGCAGATGCAACAAACCGGGAACATGAATTTGTACTGGTAGCAGAAAACCTTGGAAGTATTCCGCCAAATTCTGCATTAATGCGGATAACTGCAGGCAAACAAAGCTATAAATTATCAGTTAACACTGATATGAAAACGAATGCAAGAATTGTGTTTTATTACGATGGAAATTAGATAGCGCTTATCAGCACTTGTCCTTAGCTGGTCTTCCCGTACAAAGACAACAACAACCATCTATGGTTAGGTATGCGGCGAAGCTTGCAACCTTCGCCGAACTGAGATTTGCTTACGCTTTAAAGTAGTTAAACATTCTACTCCAAGCGGGAGTTCTGCTCGTTTATTGTCGAACTTTATCGAATTGTATTAGATTTGATAATATTTTATTTAAGAGTTATTCAATTAATAAAAACCCAGGATGGAAACGAAAATAAAACCAGCGCTTGCAGCATTGGTGCTACTGGTGGCGATTTCCTGTAAAAAAGAAAACAGCAGCATTCAATCTTCAGGCATTAGAGATGAAAATTCAATCCAGCAAAATATACCTTCAGTAATTATAGGCACACAGGTGTGGATGGTAAAAAATTTGAATGTAAGCCATTATCGAAACGGAGACAACATACCGCAGGTAAAGGATTCTGCCAAATGGGCTAAATTAACTACCGGTGCATGGTGTTGGTATAAAAACGATTCTGCCACCAGTGCTGTTTATGGCAAGCTATACAATTGGTATGCAGTAAATGACCCAAGGGGATTAGCCCCTGCAGGATGGCATATACCAAGTGATTCAGAATGGCATGCAACCGGAACATATTTAGGAAATACTGCAGGGGGTAAACTGAAGGAAACCGGAAAGGCGCATTGGGTCGATCCCAACGTTGACGCTACTAACAGCAGCGGCTTTACAGGGCTTCCGGGCGGGTATCGTAGCGAGATTGGACAATTCTGCTATATTAGATACCTTGGTTTATGGTGGACCTCTACTGAGTACAATAGTTCGACTGCCTGGTATCGCCGCTTGCTCTGCTATAGCAACTTCCTGGACTGGTGGCGGTTCCCAAAGCAAATGGGTTTCTCGGTTCGTTGTATCAGGAACTAACTATTTGTCTGCCTGCTTCACACTATTTACTTTTCACTGCAAAACATTCAACATAACATGAAAACAACATTCACAACCTGTGCAGTTTTAATGCTGTTAGTAATTTCCTGGACTAAAGAAAACAGCAGCATTCAATCTTCTACTATTGGCGATGAAAATTCAATGCAGCAAAATATAACTTCAGTAACTATAGGCACACAGGTGTGGATGGTAAAAAATTTGAATGTAACCCATTATAGAAATGGAGATAACATACCACAGGTAAAGGACTCTGCCAAATGGGCTAAATTAACTACTGGTGCATGGTGCTGGTATAATAACGATTCTGCCACCGGTGCTGTATATGGTAAATTATACAATTGGTATGCAATACATGACCCAAGGGGATTAGCCCCCACAGGATGGCATATACCGGGCGATTCAGAATGGTATGAAGTTTCAAACTTTTTAGGAACCAATGCGAAGAATGCGGGTGGTAAAATGAAAGAAGCAGGTGCTATCCATTGGTTAGATCCCAACGTTAACGCTACTAATAGTAGCGGCTTTACAGCGCTTGGGGGTGGATATCGTGACAACCTTGGACAATTCGCCTACATTAACTTTCTCGGTTACTGGTGGAGTTCTACTGAAAATGGTACTAAGTATGCCTTGTGCCGCCGCCTGGTTTCCTACGGTGGCTTCATGGACAGGATGACTTACGAAAAGCAGAAGGGTTTCTCTGTTCGTTGCGTTAAGGATTGATTATTTCCCTGCGTGTCATCGGCAAACTACCGAAAGTTACTTATCGTCAGCAGCTTTATTTTTTCTAAATTTCCTGAAAACATCAACCCCAATCTTAACACCGTTACCATCATCCTTTGCCCGTAAATAAATACTGGCGCCCGGCTTGTTAGCCTTTTTTTTGTCGATTGTTTTAAAGTCGTCGTCAGAATTATTTTTAAGATTTGATAACGGCACCTGTATAGAAATATCGGTATTATTTCCAAAGCTGTAAATGCCTTCAATATACATGTTGATGGACGCAGATGATTGTATCGGCATGCGATGAATATAAATGTCGCCGTTTTGTATATCGAAAGTATCCTTCAATTCTGCGAACTGCACATCATCAAGGTTACGGTTTTTAAAAGCAATTTTTTGAATATTAAGAAAGGGTTCAAAATTTTTAAGTTCTGCATTTTTCAAAGAAAAATACATCTTACCATTCATGCTTGATGGAATAAATTTTCCTGCTTTATTTATGTTGGCAGTTATATTGGCTTTTGAATTAAAAATGCCATTTATATTTTTTGATGTGAGACTTTTTTGACCAAAATTATCAAACGCAAAAAAAAGTTTTTTTACGTTGATATGCTGCAGATCCAGTTGGGCACTTACCTGGTGCGAAACATTATTTGCCTGGTGAACTTTTGCAGCGAGATTAAAACTGCCATCAGCAAATTGCAAAAAAGCTTTCTGAATTTCCCAATCGTTATTAGTGAATAATAAAACTGCATTAGCATTACTTGCTTTAAAATTGTTGAGCGATAATTGCTGCGCTTTAAGATTAATAAACACATCTCCATTTTCTACAGCATTATCAATAGAATTGGCTGTACCTGCAAGTCCATTTGTTTTTTTCTTTGATGCAGTTGGCGAATCTGTATTGAAAAGTGTGATAAAATCTGAAAGATTAATTGACGGCGAAAACACATTGCAATTTAATGTTGCTTTGCCCGGCGTTTTATTTGAAATGCGATTAAGATTAGAGCCATTAATATTTACTTCAAGATGATTTGTATTAAGATCGCATTGCAAATTATTTACAGCCAGGTTGTTTCCTGTTAAATCAATATTTCCATTACAGTTAGAAAAAGTAAGATTACGTGGCACATAAATTACTTTACCATTTTGTATCTGAATTTTTGCATTTAACTGATCAAGCAAAGAAGCATCTGCGATAAGTGGACCGTTATAAGCAATGTATAATTTTGCGCTACCATCAACAAAACGCAACACATCTGAAGAAAGCGCTTCATCTAATTGCGGAAAAGTGCATTCAGAAAAAAATTCAAATTGCGTTACAGGCTTATCTAAATTGGTGATCGAAATATTTTTACCTTTTAAACTTACCGTTCCCCAATAACTCATAAATGAATTTAACTGAACCCTTGAATTTGAATCGTCAGGTAAAATTTGTGGATCAATTTGGTTTGAAAAATTGCCGGTAAAATCGCAGTCATTCAAATCTACAATTGGCGTTTTGATGCTGTTTTTTGAAGTTGAAAAATCAACCTTTACAGCAGGATCACCTTTTTTATTTAATGAACCTGTGAGTGATACCGTTGCATTAAGCGGTTGTGTGAAATTAAGTTTTTGTAATACGGTTCTTGTGTGTGGTTTCAAGAGAGCTGAGGCTGCATCGTACTTGACATTTTTTGTGACAGCATTCAAATGAAATTGCGATTTACCAAAATCAAAATTGCCGTCAATATCGAATGAATGGCCTTGTATTTTAACTGCTGTTTTTTTTATTGTGAGTACACTGCCACTTGTATCAAATTCAAGTTTCCATTTAGCTTGTATACGTTGATTTTCCAGCCAATAGCCCTGCCTGATATTAAAGCCAAGCCCTCTTAAAAAAAGATCTTCGTCAAACGTGAAAGAATATTTTGAGCCGGACAGATCCATATCAATATCTGCATCGTCAATCCTGCCCTGGTAGCGTTTTCGCTGAGGAACATTTTCAATTAAAACACTTACATTATTTAAATTGATATTTTCTAAAACAAATGGTTTTTTACTTTGCCGTTTTTCTTTTTGCGAAGGCTGAGATCGTAATACGTAAGTGTTGGTATAACCTCTGGCATCAGTAAATGTATGAATGACTGCATTCTTAATTTTAACCGAACTGATGCTCACCGTTTTTCCCATCAGATCAAAAATGCCGGCCTTTACTACAATCTCATCAGCCTTTAAAAAAGGTGAATGATAAAATGAATCACTGATGGTTACATTGTCAAGTGTAAGGCCAAGCTTTGGAAATGTTTGCCATACTGTTATGTCTGCTTTATTGATCTTTAGTTCGCCTAATATTGTTTGTTTAATCTGAGCATTCAGAAATGCAAGCAATCTTTCACGGGATGACGAAATATAAATGCTTAAACAGGTAAGCAATAAGAAATAAAAAACAAATACGCCAACTACTACACGTATAATTCGCCTGAACCATTTCTGCTTTATAAAACTTAATCTTAAGATTTTTTTGTACTGCACGTTTAGGTTAATTTGTCTTGCTTCGGTTTTAAAGATATACTGAAATAATTGTGCCGGTAAGATATTTTTCAACTGTAGTCTCGTTCTTACAAAACATCATCTCATACCACGCACATTTACCTATGCAATGAAGACGATGTCTTTGGCTATGCAATGAAAAGCCTGCTGATAAGGAACGTGTAAATCCTATTGTTTTTTAAGTGCACCACTGAATAGCATGTTAGCGAGGTCATCAAAATGATTCCAGGCTTTAAATATTTTACCATTTTTTATTTCAATCATAGCAACTGCCGGAAAGCACACCTTTTCCTTTCCGCGTTCAACGGTTACTATGCAAAGAGCTGTTTCATACTGGTTTTGGATGATCTCTTTTTCAACGTGTACTTCGAAAGAATCAGTTTGTTCGCGGTATTGTTTATAAAATTCTTTGAAGTTTTCTATTCCGCTAATAGTATGTGCTTCCGTTAATCCATAAGCGGTGCCATTTTCATGAAATAACGTATCAATTGCTTCTTCTTCTTTATTGTTCCAAACTCTTTCAAACCACGTTGATATTAAACTTTGCATAAGGATGTTTTATTTATAATGAATATAGTACAATATAAAATTTGGTATAATGAATGAAACGGGCTTTTACTAGTTAAGTATATTGGCTTACAACGCAACTTCTTAAGCTACGCACCAGACGTTTAGCGCGAAGAACATTCTACGGAGAGCCGGGAGAAATATACCTTGCGCTAGCATGGGAGACAATGCCGGACATTGAATCAAAACAATGCTATTTTCAAACTACAGCTTCGTTACAATTTCCAAGGATTTTGTTACGTGTTCATCAGCCTTTATATGATCGGTTGCTGATGAAAAGACAGCTACAATTTCGCCGTTTTTATTAATAACAAATGTTGTTCGTGGAATAAAGTCATGCGTGATCTGCTTACCGGTTACATCTTTAGCTTCGGATTGCGCAGGTGTCACTTCCAAACCATAAGAAGCTGCAATGTTACCTGCAGAGTCTGAAGCTACCGGGAATTTTCCTGCACAGTAATCAGGGCTGGATGAAAACGATTTCAATCGCTCAATATCATCTGCTGATACACCGATAATAGTGGCTCCTGCTGCTGTAAATTTATCCTTCATTTCGGCAAAAGTATGTGCTTCCAAATCGCAGCCACCTGTGTAAGCAGCAGGATAGAAATACAATACTACCGGTCCTTTATCAAGAGCTTCCTTTAAGCTAAAATCAAATTCATTGCCCGCCATGCTCGCCTTGGTAGTGAACATGGGCGCTTTAGAACCCGTTGGCAATACCTTCGATTGCGCAAAGCTATATTGATTAATGAAGAGCAAAAACGCTGCAACTAAAAGGAGTGAGAGATGATTTTTCTTTGACATAACAAATTGTTTTGAATACAAGTATGAATTATAATTACTCACAAACTTACAGGAATTGCAGATAGAGGGAAAAGGTAGCAGGCGTTCGCCATGCGCTTACGTTTTAGCAGGGCCTTCATTAAGAGTACTTTGTGCTTATGTAAACAGCAAGTTTGTAAGCAAGGACAAGTACCACACAAAATGCTTTGCGACTTACCTTGCGCCAGTACGGGAAGTTGGCGCATGGGTCTTCGTAATATTTTATCTTTTTTCTCTTAGTTATTGATGATGATTACTCATGGCATCTTCAACTTTAAAGTAAGGCTTGTAGTCTTCCAGCCGCTTCAGGAGTGCCTGTCCTGATTCCCGTATTTTAGCCGTCTCTGTTTCGTTAAGCGGTGTGATAAGGTATGTATAGGGACCTTTCTTGCCCAATACCATAGCATCGGGATTTACGAGGAAGGGCTCTTGTGCAGAATTGGAATCAAGACCAAGATCTGAATGCGTAAGGTAGGGAGCGTAATACATGTAATGCGGCATGCTTACACTGGCTACATTGTTGTTGTTGGGATTATTGCTGGTGTATACCCGCATAACAGGTGCTTCCATATAAGATATTCCAGGCCGTGAAGGAGCTTTGTAGTAACCTCTTTTTATTCTCGCTATTATTGTATCCCTAATTTGCACCGGCGAGTATTTGCCGGAAGATCGCATCACGGCTACATCAAGATAAACGGGCATGATTGTTTTCGCGCCCTCTGCATCATAGCTGATAGGGGTAGCAACATCCTGGCGGAATTCCGCCCACTCCCATTCCGTCCTCGCGATAAAACAAACGAAACCATTTGTACCCTGCCTGCTGATATAGTAGCCTTTCTCGGGGTTGAGTAAATATACTGTAGCGTTACTGCGCAATTGCGGCGGAAGTGCGCTCAAGGCAAAATCTGTTTCCAGGTCTGTTGGCATTTTTTCCAGTTTCCAGTCGCCCGTAGTTTGCCCAGGGCACTGCATGGCAGTGCTAAAAATAAAAAGCACCCATAAAATGGTGCGTCCGGATATTAATAAACAGTTTTTAGTCATGATGTGTTTTGAACCGAATGTAGCACATTGGAATTATTTGCTGCATAGGCAAAGGCGACAAATGCAGGGGTGAAAACGCCATTTTACTGTGAAACTCTCTCCTGCCGCGTAAGTATAAGTAGCGTTGATATGTGCGGATGACACTTGTGCTTATTTAATTTCAAACAGCAAGATTCTTAATTGTATAAGTGGAAATTATTTAGGCTAAGCGGAATTCGATTCGCCGAGCTGGGGTTTACGCTGTTATTGAGCTTGAGCACCGCCAATCATTCCTTTAATAAAATTGTGGGAAGCAAAATTGCCGGAGTTATTTTCAGCTATATAAATTTTTATTTTAAAACTGCCGTTAGATACTTT
>JABDGW010000005.1:61551-61725 GCA_013285855.1 Bacteroidota bacterium | reverse complement strand
TATTCATCGCCGTTAAAACGTTGTTTAAAATAACCATAGATCAATAAATTATTTCCTTTCTCAACATAATTTTTAAACTTTATATAATCGTCGCTCCATAACATCAGTTCTGTTTTGCCACTGAAATCTTCCAGCATCATTGAGCCAAAATTTTTACCATTACGTGATATGCGG
>JABDGW010000005.1:0-61541 GCA_013285855.1 Bacteroidota bacterium | reverse complement strand
GATATGCGGTGTTGAGCATCTGTAACCAAACCTGCAATGCGTATATTTTTTTTCCCTGTTTGCTGCGGCCAGCGTATTTGATTCTTTTATTTCATTAAAGTCAATAAGTTTTGTAATGCCGTAATATTTTAATTCAAACTTGAAATGGTCAAGCGGATGCCCGCTCATAAACATGCCTGTAACTTCCTTTTCTCTATCTAGTTTTTCAGTCAGGCTCCACTCGCTGCATTTAGGTAAGAGAGGAGAGGCGATAGCGGGTAAAATTGTATCACCAAATAACGAATTTGCACCTTGCTGTTTATTTGCCTGGAAAGTATTTCCAAAACGGATGATGCGTTCAATGCCGGTTATTGTATCGTTTGGCATTGTATAAAAATATTGCGCACGATGCACATCTTTAAAACAATCAAATGCGCCGGAATTGGCAAGGCTTTCAATTGATTTTTTATTTACGCTGCGTTGGCTAATGCGTTTAATAAAATCAAAAACATCTGTATAAATACCATTCTTTTTTCGCTCTGCAATAATGCTTTCAATAGCTGCATCGCCAACGCCTTTCAATCCGCCTAAACCAAAACGTATTTCGCCCTTTGCATTCACGGCAAAGCCTTTCAATGATTCATTAATATCAGGCCCAAGTACCTTTAAGCCCATGCGTTTGCATTCTTCCATGTGAAAAGTTACCTTATCAATACTGCCTGAATGATTCAATACTGCAGACATGTATTCTCCGGGATAATATGTTTTTAAATATGCTGTTTGATAAGCCACCAGTGCGTAGCATGTTGAGTGAGATTTATTAAAAGCATATTGCGCAAATGCTTCCCAGTCACGCCATATTTTTTCAAGCACATCTGCCTTAAAACCCTTTGCTGTAGCGCCTTTGATAAAACTGTCTTTCATTTTATCCAGCGTCTTGCGGTCTTTCTTTCCCATTGCTTTACGCAATATATCAGCCTGGCCTTTTGTGAAGTCTGCAAGCTTTTGTGAAAGCAACATTACCTGTTCCTGGTAAACGGTTATGCCATAAGTCTCTTCAAGATATTCCTGCATTTCAGGTACATCATACACCACATTTTCACGACCATGTTTACGTGCAACAAACTGGGGAATATATGCCATTGGCCCCGGGCGATACAATGCATTCATTGCGATGAGATCATCAAATTTATCAGGCTTTAATTCACGCAGATATTTTTGCATACCTGCACTTTCAAACTGGAACGTTGCATTTGTTTCACCACGTTGATATAGCTGAAAAGTTTTTTCATCATCCAAAGGCAAAGTATCTAAATCAATTTCTATGTTATGATATAGTTTGATGAGCTCAAGCGCTGTTTTTAAAATAGATAAAGTACGTAAGCCAAGAAAATCCATTTTCAATACACCAGCTTCTTCAATGGTGCTGCCATCAATTTGAGTAACCCATAAATCAGAATCCTTTGATGTGGCAACAGGGATCAATTCCGTTAAATCTTTAGGCGCGATGATAATGCCTGCCGCATGAATGCCCATGCTGCGCACATTGCCTTCAAGACGCTCTGCTTCTTTCAACACCTGTGCACGCATATCATTGCCGTTATAAATTTCACGCAGCTTGCGGATGTTTTCAAATTCTTCGCCTCTGTCTTCAGAAGCCTGTTCACCGGGAATTGCTGCTTTAAAAATTTTTTTCAGTGTAGTACCAATTCTTTCAGGAACCATTTTCGTTAACGCATTGCTTTCAGACAAAGGCAGATCCATTACACGTGCTACATCTTTAATGCTCATCTTCGCTGCCATGGTGCCATAGGTGATAATTTGCGCTACCTGGTTCCTGCCATATTTCTCCACCACATAATCAATTACCTTCTGCCTGCCTTCATCATCAAAATCTGTATCAATATCAGGCATTGTTTTTCTATCCGGATTGAGGAATCTTTCAAACAGCAAATTGTATTTTATAGGATCTATGTTGGTAATGCCGATACAATAAGCCACAACACTTCCGGCAGCAGAACCACGCCCCGGTCCAATAAAAACACCACGCTCTTTTCCCGCTTTTATAAAATCACTAACGATTAAAAAGTATCCGGCAAACCCCATTGTTTTTACAGTGAATAATTCAAAGTCCAAACGTTCACGCAAGGCTTCATCAATTTCGCTGTATCGTTTTTTTGCACCTTCGTAAGTGAGATGATGGAGGTAATTCCATTGATTCAAATTTTTATCATCGCTTGTTTGAAATGCCGGGGGAACAGGAAACGCAGGCAATAAAATATCCTTCTTTAAGTCAAGCGCTTCAACTCTGTCAACGATAATATTTGTGTTGTCTAATGAATGTGGTACATCATTAAATGTTTCCATCATTTCTTCCGGCGACTTAAAATAAAACTGGTCGTTTGGAAATTTAAAGCGACGATTTTTTACATGCATATCATCATTCACAAAATCATCAAACCCTGGTGTGCTTTGCTTTTCGCCTGTGTTGATGCAAAGCAAAATATCATGCGCGTTATAATCTTCTTTTTCCGTGTAATGGCTGTCATTTGTTGCGATTACCGGCACATTATATTTTTTCGCAAATTTTAATAGTGTTGTATTTATTTTATTTTGATCAGGAATATTGTGCCGCTGAATTTCTATAAAATAATCATCACCAAACAAATTATGCCACCACTGAAACTCCTGCTCTGCCTGCGTTTCAGACAAATGTAAAATTGCCTGTGGCACATACGCACCAATGCAACATGTTGTTGCAATAATGCCTTCGTGATATTTTTCGATCAAAGGTTTATCAATGCGCGGATACTTGCTGTAATAGCCTTCAATAAAACCAAGTGAAGTAAGCTTGATCAGATTTTCATAGCCTTTCCTGTTCTTCGCCAATAAAACCTGGTGATAGCGTTCATCTTTTTGTTCTTTCGAAAAACTTTTGCGATGCATGTCTTCCACCACATAAAACTCGCAGCCGATAATTGGCTTTACTACAGGTTCTTTTATATCATTTCCTTTATCATCTTTACCAACAACACGTGTATTATTCCATGCCTGTTTTACAAATTCAAACACGCCAAACATATTGCCATGATCCGTTATTGCAAGTGCAGGCATATTATGTTTCGCTGCTTTTTTATATAATGAATCAATGCCAGCAGCACCGTCAAGCAAAGAATATTGTGTGTGAACGTGAAGATGAGAAAACTGCATGTTACTACTTAATGTTTTTATTTAACTATGTTGGGTTGAAAACAAATATAAATCTCCTAAAAGCCCTTTTCTACCTTGTTTTAATTCAGTTACAGCTATAAAAAAACCAGGCTTATTTAAAGGATGAACATCTTTTTTACAGATCAAATTTGCTACTTGACAGTCATCTTCATATAGATAACCAATAAGACTATCTAAAACAGTCTTTGCAATATTATCCACATCAATATCAAACAATTTTTCTTTAGGTATTTCAACAGCTATTGTAACCTCTACCAAAGACGGTTTTAGAATTTTTTTCACCTCAAAAGAAGAGTTAAGTATTTGTTCACGTATTAAAATTTCAAACTCTTTTACTGACTTTGAGCTTGGCTTTTTAACGTAAAAGTTCTCTAATATTTGTTCTTTTCCTTGGTCATCAATATTTATAATTTTAACTGGCTTAAAATCTTCTTTTTTACTTGGGATAGTATTGCCAATATTACCAAACAATATATCTATTTCTGGGTTTTGAATAAAAGTCACAACTTTTGGTTTCATATAAATGCTATTTGTTACTTCTTCAATTTCTTTAAACGAACCAACAAATTTCCCAAATAACGCTCAAAGAAACACACACTCTTTTCCACATTTGCATTTTGTTAATGAAACGCGTAAAACTTATGCACCAATCATTCGTTATTATAATTGATTTTTATATTGCGCACTTCAATGAATTTAAAATTAACTACCATCGTTTTCCTGCTGTTAATTTTAAGCAGTTGTAAAAGCTTGCAACCAGCAGCTTCGCGCAATAAAAGCGCTGCAGCGTCTTCGTCTAAAAAAAATAGCCCTCAATTTTTAAATGGAGTAAGTATTACGCCTGGTGAAAATAAGAACAGTAATTACGCTTATAATAAATCCAGGCAATCCAATAAAAAATATAATAATGTTGCTGCGTCATCAGTTAATATAGAACAAGCAAACTGGCTGCAAATTAAGTATGCGATAATGACGGATATGCCGGTTGAGCAATTGAATAATTTGCCATTGCTTCAACAAATTGATCATTGGTGGGGAACACGTTATTGCATGGGCGGAGATGATGAAAATTGTATTGATTGCTCTGCCTTTACACAAACTATGTTGCGCAATGTATATGGTGTGAATGTGCCACGCACTGCGAATGAGCAATATGATTTTTCAAAGCATATTAATGATACAGATTTGCAGGAAGGTGACCTGGTTTTTTTTAAAAGCGGCCACTCTATAACACATGTTGGTTTGTACGTAGGCAATTATAAATTCGTGCATGCATCAACCAGTGAAGGCGTTATGATAAGTGATCTGGATGATTCTTACTGGAGTAAAAAATATGCCGGTGCAGGCAGAGTGATTCAATAAATTTTTTAAACTCTTTTTACTACCGGAATCGCCGTCATAGCTGCAGCATCTTTAAAATCTATATGTTGAATATCTCCCGGAAAATTGAAGCGGTAATTTTTTCTTGTAATGCTACCAGTAACTGTTAGGGCTGTGTTGCCGGTATATTGAAACACGACTGTTTGCTTTACCTGCATAGGTGGTGCCTGTACTTGTGTGCGATTATTAATGGAAGTATTTGCTTGTTGACTTAAACCGGTTCTTTTTTTTCCGCAATTACACATACAAAAAAGTTTTACGTTATAAGTTTTGTGTTGTAAGTTTTAATCTTCATGATATGTTGGTGTGTCGTTATTATCTCTTTTAGATGTTGCCTGTTCCAGCAAACATGCTGCGCCTGATAAAGCAAGCCATACTAAAATTTTTTCAATCCGGTTTTGCCCAAGCCACATTCCAAAAGGCAAGGCTATCCAGATACTGAGGCAATAAAAACAGTCCATCAGCTTTCCAAAAAAACTATTGCCTGCTTTTTTTCTTATCCAAAAAATGAGATCAAAAGGGCCATCTTCTTTACCTAATAAATGTGTTAATCTCCAAACAACAAAAACCGATAGTATCAGGTAAAGTATGTTCACTAAAAAATTTGTGTTGATTAATCTTATCTAAAGCTATAAAATTTTTACAGTAAAAAGCAGTTGACAGATTTTTGAAACCTGCCAACTGCTTATGAAAATAAACAGAGATTATTTCACACTGTCGTTTGGCTGAAGACAAATAATTTGTTCTGTGTAAGAATAATTATTCGTCCACTGGCTGTCATAGATCGTTTTTTCATAAGCGATCAATGCAACTTTACCACAAGGCGTAGCTGCGCCGGCAGTTGGAAAACTATATGTGTTTGATGCATTTGATGTGCCGCTTATTGACCCACCAAAAGTGCATATCAATGAATAATCGCGCAAATGTGCATCATACACAGAGTATGAACCTGTAATGGTATCACCCATTTTATAATGCGTGCAATCGCCAAGATCATCTACAACCAGGTTGATGGAAGGAGCGAGATTATCCATTTTAATATACTTGGTAAACACACCTGCAACACCTTCAATATCCATTTCCAGTTTCAACAGGTCGTTTGTGCCAGGGCTCCATCTTGCTAAAACATTATCTGTGTTTTTATCAAACGACTGGTAATCGTAATAGAATGTAAGCGGATCTGCAGATACAGTGTTGTATTGTACATAAGGAGGAACAGGTAACCAACCAACGATTGTAAAATCATTACTGATATAATAGCTTGCCAGCGTATTCATGTTAGTAACTTTAATGCGGTAGCGATGGCCTAAGAAAGAAGGTCCCTGCACCACAATAATACCACCAAACGGACTATAATCATTAACACCAACCTGGTTCAATGCGAACTTTGCACCCGGAATTGTCAAGCCATTGAAATCACTTATTTTATCAACAGGAATACCACCTAAAATATTAATGATCGGTTCTAACGCGCCTGTGCCTGTACCTGGTTTAATTTGAACGTACGTATCCACCCGGTTGCCCCAATATTGCAGTGAATTTGCATCTGTTGTTGAAGGTGCAACATTCCATGAAAGCACAGCACGTATTTTTACAACTTCAGGATCAAAACATTCTTTTCTTATTGCATTAAAATCATAAGGAAGAATGGCTGCATAAGATAAACCACCTGCAGGTATATCATTAATGTCATGCACATTTACAGTGGTTGTACCAACGTAATGCCAGTTGCAATCGTTGTTCCAATCGGCCCAGAAACTAACGTATTCAAGGCTTCCTGCACTGCACAGATCACCTGAATAACCTGCCGGTCTTTTTATTCTTATGGATGCAACAAATTGTTCAAGATTATAATCAAGGCCAACGTTTTCAATCTGCTCATAAGAAACATCAGCATTGGTATTTTCCAGTTCGCCAATTATCTGTGTCCAGTCAATGCCATATTGTTTCCAAAGGTCAATGTTTTGAGAAATTGCTTCTGAATCAAAACTATCTAATGCAGCTTTTACGTTTTGCAAGCCAAACCTTGCGGCACTTACAGTTTCATTTCCTTTATAAATGCCAACAAGAGATGCAACATCTAATACCTGCGGCGACAGCGATGCTTTGGATTGCGCTAAGATCATTTCTCCGTTAGGAATTATCTTGGCTGCATCAGCCATTTTTAATTCAGGTTGTGCAACGGCAAGCTCAACAAGCTGGGCAAGATTTTCATTTTCAAGAATGATGAATTTCTTTGGTTTTATCTGCACATAATCATCAACGGTATCGCCCCAAATAGAATCATAATCCGGCATATTAGCTGGCGGAATTTTGTTCCATTCCAATATGGCTCTTGCTTTTGGCAACACATGCTGGCTGCAGAAATTTGTTTTTGGAATGATGTTGAGCGATGCAGAATAGCTCAATGGTTTTTCAGGATTTTTGGTACAGTCGTTACTGGTGGGAATGTCATGTTCATTTACGGCTGTATAACCTTGGTCTTCCCAACCGCTGCCATAATCAAGATAAAAACGCACAAATGCAAATGAGCCTGCGGTACACAAGCTGCCGTTATAACCAAAGTCGCGTTTGGTAGCAAAGATGGCTTCCAGTCTTTGCATGTCTGGATTGTACGATACTGACTGCAATTCTTCGTAAAAAGTATTGCCTGAATGAGCGATCACACTTTCCTTAAAATCGCTAAGTGTTTTTTGTGTGGAAGGATGTTCAGAAGCGTGCAACGCACCAAAGCTTTGCCTCAAGTCCTGAATGTTTTTTTGTCTGTCCATAATGGTGTTTTTTATTTGTAGTCGTTAGCAGCTACAAAAAAGTTAATGCCTACTCTTTTCAAAATTGCCGGGAGGCTGAGGATTTTCGGCTACGTCCTGCGAGAAGAATTAATCGCATATTGGTTAGACAGGCAAACAAAAGCATCTTTATATTTTCTTAAAAGAAGATATGAGATATGTATGTGTAGTTTATTTTTTCCAGTCCTGTATTCTTGTTTTGGCAACATCAACTAATTGCATAGCGTCGGGTGTAAGTTTTAGTAAGAACATTCCGCCAATTAATACGCATGAAAAAAGAAGCGACCGGATGATAATACCAATCCATCCATTCATACTAAAAAATAAAAAATAAGCAGCAGCTATTGCAGCAATGCCAATTAAAACAGCGTATAACGTTTCTGCATTAAATGGTTGCATTTTAAATTTTCTGCGCAGAAATTCGTACCGGATAAAATTGTACACTACCTGTGATATAAGCTCTGCATAAGCAGGGCCTATAATACCATACCGCTGAATTAAAATGTAGGCTAATGGTATGCGTAATGAAAGTAAGATAACGCCTGTGTAAAATTCAAACTTCCAGAACGTAGATGTGGCAATGATAACAGAATTTACGCCGGTGCCTGCGTCAATAATTTTGGCAATGCCTAAAATAAATACTACACCGAGCCCCGCGGCATATTCATTTTGTATATGTAAGATGGATATGCCCTGTCCCACATTCAACCATACATTTCCAAAAATAAATAAAGCCAACAGCAACATATTTATGCTTGAACGATGATAGATACGGTTGATCTCAGGAAAATTTTTATCCTTCCATGCTCTTGATAAAACTCCTGTTGAAATAGATGTAATGCTGCGTTGCGGTATCTCAATTAAGTTGGCAACATAAGCTGCAAGACTATACACAGCCGTTGCCGTTAAACCCATTTTGCTGGCAATTAAAATTCCGCTGATGGTGATAGCGACTGCATTTAAACATATTCCGCCAAAAACAAAGAACTGCAGCCCGAGCATCTTTTTAAAAAACTTTTTTGTAACGCGGCTTATGGTAAATGTTATGTTGAACTGGTGAATGCGCCACAAGTAAATTATCATGAACCCGGCAATAATTAAATACAATGTTGAGAAGAGATACATGAACTGTGTAAAGCTTATCAGCTTGAAATAATACAGCAGTATAAATACAGTTGTTATAATTCTTAATATCGTTTCTTTTAAAGCATTTGTTACAACCGTTTTTTGCAAGGCCCATGAATAACCTTCCAGTACAGCAAAAAATAAATAGCCTAAACTAAATGGATAAACGAGATAATAGAAATCAAGAAACAAGGGAGAGCGCTCACTGAACTTGCGTACAACATACGGCTGAAACACAATGCCGGTAAAGGTTATAAGCACAAAGCCAATAACAGATGCCACTAAAACCCATGTAAGCAGGTCATTCTTTTTATCAGGAAGATTGTCTTTAAAGTAAGGATAAAATTTGTATAGAACAGGAATGGTTCCCAGACTTGCAAATGCAAAAATGTTTTGCGCAAAATCGAAAAATAAACGTGTTAATCCAAACTGGTCAGTTGTGAATGAGTTATGTTTAGAATAAAAATACATGTTGAAAGCGCCAACCAAAAAACCAAAATAAACAATGATGCTTGATTGAATAGTTTGCTTTCGTATACCCGACATTTTACTTTTTTAAAACGGCTTAATTTGTTGATTAATTATTTTTTCCAGTTGCCCAACAATCTTCTTAATACAAGTATTTCACCTGTATGATAACTTGTATGATCAGCGATAACCATTGCTTCGCGTAAAAGTGTTTGCCCGTTACCATGTTCAAATGGCTTATACAAATCTTCTGCATCTCTTAAAAGCTGGATGAACTCATCAAGATCGTCATTAATTATTTTGATACAGTTATTCCATTCAGCTTCATCTTTTGGTGCTGTATTTTTTGGCCAGTAATCATCCGGCCAGTTCAGTTCTTTGTAATTTTTATTAATTGAAAAATCAAGAATATCTTTTTGTGTAATGCGGATGTGTTCTGTTATCTGCCAGATACTGTATGGTAAATCTCCGGGCTTCTTTCCAAGATCTTCAAACGGAATATTTTTTATAGCGCCATTAAAAGTTACATGTGCATGGCCCTTTGTTAAAAAAGATTCTAATTCTTTGATAAGATTATTTTTTTCGGATGTTTCATTTTTCATATTGGTTATTAATTAATAATTACTGAATAATTTAGGTATAAGCATTGGTGTTACAGAACGGTATTGAATGTATGATTCGCCAAAATCTTTTATTAATTTTTTTTCTTCGAAATGAATGCCAATGATTGTGTAAATAGTTATGCATAAGCAGGAGAGAAGATTGCTTAGTGATGGATGCAGAAAAAATATGCTCCACACAAACAACAACGTAGCTGTATACAACGGATGCCTTACATAATTATATAAGCTCGTTTTAAGCAATGTGTCAGTTTTTTTTGTTTTACGAAAAACATCAGCACCACTTAACTCAAAGAAAAATTTTTTTGTAAAGAAGATCATGAGCGCTGCGCCTGTTACTATTCCTGTAACTGCTATAATCATTTGAAGTAATGGTGCTTGCCAAAGCAATACGGTTTTAATAGTAAGATGATATATTATAATTGCACCTAAACTTATAAATGCAAAAGCAGAATAGAGTATGCGGTAATACTTATAACTTTTTTTCATTGTTGTCTGCACCTGTTTCTTCCATCTTTCACTGGCAAATATGCTGTGAAATAAAGAAAAGAAAAGCCAAAATAGTACAAGCAAAATATGTTGTATAAGCATCAACAAAATTTCAAATGCTAAATATCATTCAAATTATTTTAAAAGCGGCTAATGTTAAATAAATATAAATGCTGTTCCAAACTTTAAACGCAATTTCCAGGCTTTCGTCAAGTCACCAAATTTTTAATTATGAAAAAAGGTTTTTTATTAATCGCATGTGCCGTATTATCATTTTCGGTATTCGCACAAACCCCGCAAACAACTTCATCAAGCAAGCAATCACCACAGGTTAAAACAGACCAGGCAAACACAAAAAATTCAAAAACAGCTTTATCAAAAGACAAAAGTAAAATGAAGTCTGATAAAGCCAATCATGCATCTGCTCAAACAAAAAAGGCTGATAAGAAACAGGTAAAAGCAGATAAGTCTACTGTAAAAACAACTAAGAAAACTCAAAAGAAAGACAAAAAAACCGTTGCTAAGAAAACACCATCTTCCTCTACAGGAAGTTTGAGTACACCTCCTAAACAATAATGTGATGTGTTAAAAAAAAAGCCCCGCAATAAGCAGGGCTTTTTTTTATATAAACTTTTTATGAATTAAAAATTACTTGCCGGAGAAACAGTTTGTCTCCCCTGAATACGGCCGCCCTTCATTAAGCCATCGTATTGCCGCATTAAAAGATGTGTTTCTATCTGCTGCAAAGTATCCAGAATAACACCAACCATAATTAATAAGGAAGTACCTCCAAAAAAAGTGCTGAAGCCCTGTGTTACGCCAAGCATTTGTGCAAAGCCTGGAAGAATACCAACAATAGCTAAAAATACCGCGCCGGGTAATGTTATTTTATCCATAATAGCGCCGATAAAATCTGCAGTGGGCTGGCCTGGCTTTACGCCCGGAATAAATCCATTATTACGTTTAAGATCTTCGCTCATTTGCTTTGGATTGAAAATAAGCGCTGTGTATAAAAATGTAAACGCAATCACCATCACTGCATAAATAACCATATACCATGGATTGCTGTGATTAGAAAATATCTTAACTATACCCTGAGCTGATTCAAGCTGGGTAAAAGAAAAAAGTGTAGGTAAAAACATGATTGCCTGAGCAAATATGATAGGCATTACACCGGCGCTGTTTACTTTTATTGGCAGAAATTGCCTTGCGCCGCCAAATTGCCTGCTACCAATAATTTGTTTTGCGTAGTTGATAGGAATTTTGCGAAGGCCTTGTATTAAAATAATCAGACCCATAATAATAGCAACAAGAATGGCTATTTCAATAAGGAATATTAATAAACCGCCTCCTCCTCTTACTTCTTTACTTTGAAATTCCTGGATTATTGCTTGTGGCAAACGCCCAAGAATTCCTATCATTATAATAATAGATGTACCGTTGCCCAAACCTTTGTCCTGTATCTTTTCACCAAGCCACATTACAAATAAAGTTCCTGCTGTAAGTATAATTATGGTAGAAGCAAAAAAATACTGATGAAAACCCTGCAATAATGCGGGTTGATAAGCTGGTGTTTGCAGGTATTGATAATAAGCACTGGCCTGTAAAGCAGTAACTCCAACGGTTAGGTATCGGGTCCACTGATTTATTTTTTTGCGGCCGCTTTCGCCTTCTTTTTGCAGCTTCTGCATTTGAGGTACGAGTATCGTCATCAATTGCATAAAAATAGATGCAGAAATATAAGGCATTACACCTAACGCAAATATAGACGCATGAGAAAAAGCGCCGCCTGCAAACGTATCAAACAACCCAAGCAAACCATTATTATTGGTTGTTGCTGCAGCTGCTTCTAATTTATTTGGATCGAGACCGGGAAGCACTACATGTGTTCCAACCCTGTACACAAGAATTAATGCCAGTGTGGTAATAATCTTATTACGCAACTCCTCAATACTCCAGATATTCTTTAGTGTTTGAATAAATTTTTTCACCGGGAAAAATTATAAGATAAAATGAAACACATCAATAGACATGCGCGGGCAAATATCGGGAAAATTATTTCAAAATCTCAATTGTTCCGCCAGCAGCTTCAATTGCAGATTTTGCTGACTCGCTGATAGCGTTTACTTTAAAATTCAGTTTGCCTGTAATTTCACCGCTGCCTAAAATTTTTACTTTATCGGTTTTGCCTATAAGGCCGGTAGCATATAGATTTTCAGTACTGAATTCTGAAATTTCATATTTGTCAGCAAGCTCATCAATCTGCCCTAAATTAAAAACTTTGTATTCAATGCGGTTATTGTTTTTAAAACCACGTTTTGGCAAACGGCGTTGGATAGGCATTTGTCCGCCTTCATGCGCCATTTTGCTTTTATAACCGGCGCGGCTTTGTCCGCCTTTATTTCCTTTTGTTGATGTGCCGCCTTTACCGCTGGCTTCACCACGACCTAAACGTTTTTCTTTGTGGACAGCGCCTTCTGCAGGCCTTAAATTGTGAAGTTTCATTATTTGATTTTTAACTCAACGCCTCCCGCACACCTGGCGGAAAACTCGTTATTAATATTGCAGCAAGCAATCGTTATACTATGCTAATTCTTCCACCTTTACAAGATGATCGACTTTGCGAACCATTCCTAATATCTGGGGAGTAGCTTCAACTTCTTTTGAAGCATTAAGTTTATTCAATCCCAGTGCTTTCAGTGTTAGCTTTTGGCGCTCAGACCTGTCAATTCCACTTTTAACCTGAGTTATTTTTATCTTTTTCATAATGAATTCATTAAAAAAGTCATTAAATCATTAGTCATTAGGTCATCTTACAGACTTATGGACTTTCCAACTTCCTGACTATCCCTGGAATATTCTGCTTAATTTTAAATTACGTTCTTTTGATACCTGTAAAGGTTCTCTTAATAAAGTAAGTGCTCTTATGGTTGCTTTAACCACATTATGCGGATTGGCAGAACCAAGGCTTTTTGCCAATACATCCGTAATACCTGCACTTTCCAACACAGCACGCATACTGCCTCCGGCAATTACACCTGTACCATGTGCGGCAGGTTTAATTAAAACTTTTGCTGCACCTTCTTTTGCAAGCTGATCGTGCGGAATTGTACCATGCATTACAGGAACTTTTACAAGATTTTTCTTTGCATCTTCAATGCCTTTTGTAATTGCTTCCTGTACTTCTTTTGCTTTGCCTAAGCCCTGACCAACTACACCATTTTCGTTACCAACCACAACAAGAGCAGAAAAACTGAATGTGCGTCCGCCCTTTGTTGTTTTTACCACACGGTTTACAGAAACTACTTTTTCTTTCAGTTCAAGTTCGCCCGGCTTAACTTTATTTACGCTGATTTTTGCCATTTATAAATTTTGAAATTTTGGAATTTTGAAATTGATCCACAGTTTCAAAATTTCCAATTTGTATTTTTAAAATTGAAGTCCGCCTTCTCTTGCACCGTCTGCCAATGCTTTTACCCGGCCATGGTATAAATAACCACTTCTGTCAAAAACTACTTTAGATATGCCTAAGTCGCTTGCTTTACGGGCAATAGCAGCGCCAACCAATTTAGATTTTTCGAGCTTAGTAACTTTTTGCGCTTTCAGATCTTTGTCTTGTGATGATGCTGACACTAATGTTTTCCCACTTGCATCATCAATAATCTGCACATAAATCTCTGTATTGCTTCTAAAGACAGATAACCTTGGTTTTTCACCGGTACCACTTATTTTATGACGAATGCGGTACCTGATCTTTTGTCTTCTTAAAACTTTAGTATCCATTTTTATTTATTTATTTCCCGATACTGCCGGGACTTTTATATTTATTTTCCATTCTTTCCCATTTTATGGGATAGGGCTTATTTACCTGCTGCTTTACCTGCTTTGCGGCGAACAACTTCATTAGAATATTTCACACCTTTTCCTTTGTAAGGTTCAGGTTTACGTAAGCCGCGAATTTTTGCTGCTACGGCGCCTAACAGTTGCTTATCAGTACCTTCAATAAAAATTTTGGGATTCTGTCCTTTCAAAGTTTCGGTGCTCACTTTTAATTCTTTAGGCACTTCAAAAATGATATTATGAGAATAACCTAAAGAAAGATCAAGCACATTGCCTTGGTTAGATGCTTTGTAACCTACACCAACCAATTCAAGTTCTTTCTTATAACCTTCCGTTACACCTTTAACCATGTTTGCGATCAACGCTCTGTATAAACCATGCATAGCACGGTGGCGGATCTGATCTGTTGGTCTTGTCAAATTCAAAACACCATCTGCAGATTCTACAGTAATATCTCTGTCAACAGCTTCTTTTAATTCTCCTTTTGGCCCTTTTACAGTAATTACATTGTCTTTTCCAACAGTAATATTTACACCAGTGGGAACTGCAACAGGAGCCTTACCTATACGTGACATAATCTATTTGTTTTTTACTATGATATATAACATAAAACCTCACCGCCAACATTTTGCGATTTTGCCTGTTTGTCGGTCATAACACCCTTTGATGTGCTTACAATGGCAACACCTAAACCGTTGATCACTCTTTTGAAATCAGCGGGTTTTGAGTATTGGCGCAACCCAGGACGGCTAACTCTTTCCAAAGAACGTATTGCCGGTTGCTTTGTATTCGGATCATATTTCAAGGCTATCTTAATAAAGCCCTGTTTATTATCATCTTCAAATTTATACTTAAGGATGTACCCCTGTTCATACAAAATTTCGGTGATGCGTTTTTTTAAATTAGATGCAGGAATTTCCACAACACGATGACCCGCCATTTGCGCGTTACGAACTCTTGTAAGAAAATCTGCTATAGGATCAGTAACCATCATTATAAAAAAATTGAATTGTATTGAAATTTACCAGCTTGCTTTTTTTACACCTGGAATTTTACCGGCTAATGCCATGTCTCTAAAGACATTTCTTGACACACCAAAATATCCAACATAACCTCTTGCACGGCCGGTTAACTGGCAGCGGTTATGTAAGCGAACCGGTGAAGCATTTTTAGGCAGTTTATCCAAACCTGCAAAATCGCCGGCTTCTTTTAAAGCTGTACGCTTGGCAGCATATTGTGCAACCATGCGTTCTCTTTTTCTCTGCCTTGCTTCAATTGATTTCTTAGCCATAATATTTTTATATCTTAATTAGTAGTTTTTTTGAAAGGCATACCTAATTCTTTCAACAGCTCGTATGCTTCTTCGTTATTCTGACCTGAAGTAACAAATGTGATATCCATACCGGTGATCTTATTCACTTTATCAATATCAATTTCAGGAAAAATTATTTGTTCAGTAATTCCTAATGTATAGTTACCGCGGCCATCAAAAGACTTATCATTAATACCTCTAAAATCACGAACACGCGGTAATGCAACAGAAATAAGCCTGTCAAGAAACTCGTACATTTTTTCTCCGCGTAATGTAACTCTTGCACCAATCGGCATTCCCTTACGAAGTTTAAAATTCGAAATGTCTTTCTTACTGTAAGTTGCTACTGCTTTTTGACCCGTGATCTGTGAAAGTTCTTCAACAGCAACTTCCACTAATTTTTTATCAGCAACAGCGCCGTTAACACCGCGGTTAATAGCGATCTTTTTTAGCTTAGGAGTTTGCATTACACTTTTGTAACCAAACTTTTTAGATAAAGCAGGAACTACTTCATCCTTGTACTTCCGGGCTAATCTTGGAGTATATTTTGTTGTAGCCATTATTTAATAACCTCCCCTGATTTTTTTGCAGTGCGAACAAGTTTACCTTCTTCGCGGCTGCGTTTGATTTTAGTTGGCGCGCCAGCTTTCGCATCCCACAACATAACGTTGCTTATATGAATAGGAGCTTCTCTTTTTACAAGCCCGCCCTTTGTATTTTTTGCAGATGGTTTTGTATGTCGTGTCATCATACCTACACCTTCAACCACAACACGTGCATCATCAGGAAGAACTTTTAAAATCTTGCGTGGTTTATAAATGGTCTTTCCATCTTCTTTGCGCGGCTTACTGTTACCAGAGATAACAATAACCATGTCTCCCTTTTTAATATTAAACTTCGGTTTAAATCTGTTACTCATTATTCTAAGCTTTGAGCTATTAGCTGCGAACTGCGAGCTTTTAGCAATTACTAACTTTACGTTTTATTTTATTACGGCTCGTAGCTCAAGGCTACGTAGCTCGTAACGATTTCTATAATACTTCCGGCGCTAATGATATAATTTTCATGTAACCTTTATCTCTCAATTCCCTTGCTACCGGCCCGAAAATACGTGTGCCTCTTGGCTCGTCAGATGCATTTAATAATACAACAGCATTATCATCAAACCTTATATAAGAACCATCTTTTCTTCTCAACTTATTTGTTGTACGAACAATTACAGCTTTTGATACTGTTCCTTTTTTTACACCGCCGCTTGGTATAGCGTCTTTTACAGTAACAACTATTTTATCACCGATTTTTGCATAATCCTGGCCGCTGTTTCCAAGAACACGAATACACAATACTTCTTTAGCACCGCTGTTATCTGCTACATTAAGACGACTTTCCTGCTGAATCATTTTATTTAAGCTTTTAGCTCTTGACTTTTAGCCTTGAGCAATTAAATACTATTTTGCTTTTTCTACTACTTCAACCAGGCGCCACCGCTTGGTTTTACTTAATGGGCGTGTTTCCATTATCTTTACTATATCACCTACAGTGCACTCATTTTTTTCATCATGTGCATGAAAGCTCGTCGTCTTTTTTACGAACTTGCCGTAAATAGGATGTTTTACCCTTCTTTCTACAGTAACAGTAATGGTCTTATCCATTTTATTACTGCGAACCACGCCGGTTCTTGTTTTGCGCAAATTTCTTTCCGCTGATTTTGTTTCCTCTGCCATTATTATTAAGCTTGTAATGTTCTGTTTTTTAATTCCGTTTTTAAACGGGCAATATCTTTTCTAAGACTGCGAATGCTTAAAGGATTTTCAAGCGGCGAGATAGCATGCGCAAATTCCAGCTTCTTTAAACGCAGCTTATCTTCCGTAATGCGCGCCTTAAGATCATTCTCATTAAGATCCTTCAAACTTTTATTAAAATCAATTTTATCAGCCATTTTTTTTAATTGAAAATTCAATATTATAAATCTCTTCTTGCTACAAACTGGGTTTTAATAGGCAGCTTTTGAGAAGCTAAATGCATAGCTTCCTGTGCAACCTGTTCAGTAACACCATCACATTCAAATAAAATACGACCTGGTTCTACCACAGCGGCCCAAAACTCCGGATTACCTTTTCCTTTACCCATTCTTACTTCAAGTGGTTTACGGGTAATTGGTTTATCAGGAAATATGCGTATCCATACATTACCTTCACGCTTCATCGCTCTTGTCATTGCTTGGCGTGCAGCTTCGATCTGCCTGTTGTTCAACCATATTGGCTCCATGGCTTTTAATCCATAAGAACCAAAGGCAATAGAAGTACCTCTTTTAGCTACGTTACGAATTCTTCCTTTTTGCGCCTTTCTGTGTTTTGTTCTCTTTGGCTGTAACATATTTTTCAGCTTTGAGCTATCAGCTTCGAGCTTTGAGCTTTCAACCTATAGCTATATTATATTTAGTTTTTTTACGGCTCGTAGCTCATAGCTCGTAGCTTTCTTTTATCTTCTATTATCTCTTCTTCCTCCGCCACCGCCGCGGTTATCACGGTCTCCACGATGTCCTCCGCCACCACGATGGTCACGATCACCGCCTCTTTCCCTATCGCCACCTGGTCTTCTTTCTCTGTGATCGCCACCTTCATTCTTACCACCGATAAAGTTTGGATTCAATTCTCTTTTTCCTAAAACTTCACCTTTACAAATCCATACTTTAATACCGATTTTACCATATACTGTCAGTGCAAATACACTCGCATAATCAATATCCATACGGAATGTGTGCAAGGGTGTACGGCCTTGTTTAATTTCTTCGGTACGGGCAATTTCAGCACCACCCAAACGTCCGGCAACTTTTACCTTAATTCCTTCAGCACCCATACGAAGTGAAGAAGCAATTGACATTTTAATGGCTCTTTTATAGTTAATGCGGTTTTCAATTTGCCTGGCGATATTATCTGCTACGATTGTTGCATCCAATTCAGGGCGACGGATCTCAAGAATGTTGATCTGAACATCTTCATTGCTTGTAAGCTTCTTCAACTCTTCTTTAATTCTGTCGACCTCACCACCGCCTTTACCAATAATAATACCCGGCTTTGAGGTATGAATGGTTACAATAAGTTTACCTAATGTACGCTCAATAACGATCTTTGAAATTCCACCTTTATTGATACGTGCATTCAGATAATTTCTTATTTTATTATCCTCGATGAGCTTGGTGGCGAAATCTTTTTTACTGCCATACCAGTTGCTTTCCCATCCGCGGATAATACCTAACCGGTTACCAATTGGATTTGCTTTTTGACCCATATTAAGGTTTGTTCTTTTTATTAATTTTTGGAATCAACAATTATTGTTACATGATTGCTGCGTTTACGCACCCTGTAACCACGACCTTGCGGTGCGGGGCGCATACGCTTTAAAACTCTTCCGCCATCTACAAATACAGTCTTTACAATCAAATTCGCATCAGCGGCGCTTTTATCAGTATTTGCCTGCTCCCAGTTGCTGATAGCACTTCTTAACAGCTTTGCCAAAGGTGTTGCGCTATGCTGTGGGTGATGTTCTAAAATTCCAAGCGCTTTCTCAACCTGCATTCCACGAATAACATCAGCCAGCAAACGCATTTTGCGCGGACCTGTTGGATAATTTTTAAGTTTAGCTACTGCTTCCATTTTTATTTAATTGCGAATTATGAATTATGAATTTTCATTCACCATTCGTCATTCTTAATTCTTAATTCTTAATTATTTGCTTCCTGAATGACCTCTGAAATTCCTGGTTGGAGCAAACTCGCCGAGCTTATGACCAACCATGAACTCAGTCACGTAAACCGGGATGAATTTGTTTCCGTTATGAACAGCGAAAGTATGTCCAACAAAATCAGGTGTAATAGTAGAGCGGCGGCTCCATGTTTTAATAACTGATTTTTTGTTTTTACCCTCGTTGATATTCAGAACTTTTTTATCCAGTTTTACGTCAACGTAAGGACCTTTTTTAATCGAACGACCCATTTATATTTTAGATTTACGATTTCTGATTTAATTTCTTACAACACTACTTCGCCAGCTTTCTTCCATTCTTACGCTGAAGGATAAGCTTGTTACTTGCCTTACCACGTTTTCTTGTTATTTGCCCTTTTGCATATTTTCCTGTTCTGCTTCTTGGATGCCCACCTGAAGCTTTACCTTCACCACCACCCATCGGATGATCAACCGGGTTCATAGCTACCCCACGGTTACGTGGACGGATGCCTCTCCAACGGTTTCTTCCTGCCTTACCCATTGTTTGCAGGTTATGGTCGCTGTTTGAAACAACACCAACAGTTGCATAACAATTGATCAATACCCTTCTTAATTCGCCTGAAGGCATTTTCAACACTGCATATTTTTCCTCTTTAGCATTAAGTTGCGCGGATGAACCTGCGCTTCTTGCTAATTTACCACCCTGATTAGGCTGCATTTCTATATTATGCACATTTGTACCAAGCGGCATATTTTTCAGTTGTAAAGCGTTGCCTATTTCAGGGGCAACTGCATCACCAGATATTATCGAAGTGCCAACCTGTAAACCTTGTGGTGCAATAATGTATCTTTTTTCACCATCGGTATATTCTACCAATGCAATAAAAGCTGAACGGTTTGGATCATACTCAATGGTCTGAACCTTTGCTTCAATATCTTTTTTATTACGTTTAAAATCTATAACGCGATATTTCTTTTTATGTCCGCCACCCATGTAACGCATCGACCTATGACCTTGTGCATTACGACCGGCAGTTTTTGACATCGGCTCCAGCAAACTTTTTTCAGGCTCATTGGTAGTGATTTCTGCATATGCATTACCAATTCTCCAACGAGTGCCTGCTGTAACCGGTTTATATTTTTTTAGTGCCATATCTTAAAGTTAAAAGTCAAAAATCAAAGGTCAAAAACGCTATCAATGGTTGGTTCTTTATTTTGAATTTTTACTTTTTAATTTTTAATTTAAATATTCGCGTACAAATCAATTGTATCGCCTTCAGCCAATGTAATCAATGCTTTTTTATAAGCTGGTCTTACACCTTTTACAAAACCAGCCTTCGTGAACTTGGTCTTGTTTTTACCGGGCGATACCAATGTATTTACATCCACTACAGATACACCGTAAAAATCTTCAACCGCTTTCTTAATTTCAAGTTTATTTGCTTTACGGCTTACTTTAAAAGCATAACGCTTCAGCTTTTCCTGCTGAGCATTTGCTTTTTCTGTAAGAATGGGTTTTATTAAAACTTCTGCTAACTGCATTTTTCTTTTATTGAAATGTTATTCAATTATGCTTCAACTTTTTCTTCTGGTATTTCTGCTTCATCTACAAATATCTTCGCTGCGCTTTCTGTTAATACGAGTGCATCTGAATTTACAATATCATAAGTGTTCAGGTCTGTTAATGCACAGCTTTGCACTTTTTCTATATTGCGCAGGCTTAAATACAGGTTATCATTTAATTCATCTGTAACAAATAATGTTTTCTTGCCGCTTAACTGAAAACTTTTTAAGGCATCTGTAACCTGTTTTGTTTTAGGTGTCTCAAACTGTAAATCTTCAACTACAACAAGCGCATTATTTTTTGTTTTGTAAGATAAAGCGCTCATTTTGGCCAGATCTTTTACTTTTTTATTCAGCTTAAAATCATAGCTATGCGGCTTTGGGCCAAACACGGTACCACCGCCCTTGTATAAAGGATTACGAATGTTACCTTTTCTTGAACCGCCGGTTCCTTTTTGCTTATGAAGTTTACGACTTGCGCCTTGTACTTCAGCACGGGTTTTTACTTTATGAGTTCCCTGGCGTTGTGCGGCCTGGTATTGTTTTACAGCAAGATAAATTACATGATCATTCGGCTCAATACCAAAAATATCATCAGGTAATTCTAATGTTCTGCCGGTCTTTTCACCTTTTATATTTAAAACGTCAACTTGCATTTCTTGTAATTGAATTATTTCTGAATTAAAACAATTGAGCCGTTATGACCCGGTACAGAACCGCTGATAAGAATATAATTTTTATCAGGAAATATCTTCACCACTTTCAAACCTTTTAGTTTTACACGGTCGCTTCCCATTCTGCCTGCCATACGCACACCCTTAAATACACGTGATGCATCGGATGAATTACCAATTGAACCAGGAGCACGTGAACGGTCATGCTGGCCATGCGACTGGCCGCCTACACCATGAAAACCATGGCGCTTAACAACGCCTTGGAAACCTTTACCTTTAGTGGTGCCTACTACTTCTACTTTTTCACCTTCAGTGAAAATGTCAACAGTAATAATTTCGCCTAAGGCTTTTTCAAGAGTATAATTGCGGAATTCCTTAACGAATTTCTTAGGAGCAGTATTTGCTTTTGCAAAATGGTTTGTTTCGGCTTTAATGGAGTGTTTTTCGTTTTTATCACCGAATGCCAACTGAAGAGAAGCGTAACCATCAGAGTCTTTTGTTTTAACCTGGGTTACTGTGCAGGGACCGGCTTCAATAATGGTACAGGCGGTTTGCCTTCCATCGGAGCTGAAGATACTGGTCATCCCAATCTTTTTTCCAATAATTCCTTTCATTGTTTGCGGTTTTAGCCCCGCATGGTTGTAAGGACTTCCGATAAACCGGAATCGATCCTCTGTTTGCCACCGACCTTTTCTTTTGTTTCCCGAAGCAAGTTCGGGAGAGAAGTACCGGAAGTAAACAAACCTCGAAGGGCTTGTTTATATGTAGATGCCCAACCCTAAATGGGGTTAAGACATCATATTAACTTGTTCAGAGCTCTTTTTTTATCCTGTTAAGGATAATTGAGAGATGATAGAATTTATAAGAACTTTATTGCACCCTTATAAGGATGGGCGGGCCTACCTTATGCCTTAATCTCTACTTCAACACCTGAAGGAAGATCAAGTTTGCTTAGTGCATCTACAGTTCTTGATGAAGAAGTATAGATATCTAATAAGCGTTTGTGTGTAGCCAATTGAAATTGCTCACGACTCTTCTTATTAACGTGTGGTGAACGCAGAACCGTAAATATCCTTGTATGTGTAGGAAGAGGGATTGGCCCGGTTACTACGGCACCTGTGCTGCGTACAGTTTTTACAATCTTCTCAGCAGATTTATCTACAAGATTGTGATCGTAAGACTTTAATTTTATTCTGATTCGTTGAGACATATTTCAAACCAAAATTTTCATTTTGGGAGCGCAAAGGTATGGGTATATCTTATATGGCACAAGGTTTTAAGAAATTTTTTTTGATAATTTTTGCAATATTTTGCCACTTTATGCAGACGTTAGTTTAAAATAGATAATATCATACTCAACATTTTGCACGCCAAACTTGCAAAGAAAAAATTATATTATAACCACGTTTAATGGAATAACCATGCAGGGTTTGATCGTAACACTTTCTTATACACTGGGCATGTTTCATCATGTGCGCCTTTTAAATAACCTGTGCTTACCAAAAATTCATTTACAATTTCGCCGCCGGTAAATTTAAATGTATTCTTAAATAAAAGCATCCACTCCTCTTTTGTTTTAGGATGATTTTTATCTAACCAATTCTTAAAAGATCCAAATTGTTTTTGTAATTCTCTTATAACTTTTGCATTATAAATAGCTGCATCTATTTTTAAACGGTTACGTATTATGCCGGCATCATTCAATAGTCTTTCCTTATCAGCTTCATTAAAGGCCCCCACTTTTTTTATATTGAATTTTTTAAATGCTTTTTGAAAGCTCTGCTGCTTTTTTAAAATGGTTGACCAGCTTAAACCAGCCTGGTTAATTTCCAATATCAATCTTTCAAACAATTCATCATCATCTGTAACGGGATAACCATATACACCATCGTGATAAACACGCATAAAATTTTTTGTATCCAGCAGTTGCACTGCTTCACAAAATGAGTTTGCCATAAAAAATGCTTTATTCAAAAATAAAACCTAAAGGCATTACAATTAATTGCAGGATAAGATTTGGTAAAAACTAAACGATAGTATTTCTTAATCCGATAGTAACTGCATTTATCCTTTATAATACTTAAATTGGCATCGCACAATTTCAAATCTTATGAAGCAGTTGAGTATTTCTGACCTGAAAGTTGTTCAGGACTTTTCCCGCGTTCCCGATGAACAGTTAGAATGGCTGATAAGCCAGGGCGAAACTATGAATGTTGAAGAAGGCGAAATGCTGTTTAATATTGGAGAGCCTGTAAATAATTTATATATTATTTTGGACGGAAAATTCAGGCTTTGCGGCATACAGGCGGGTAAGCAAAAAGAATTGCGCATATTGGATCCAGGGCAGGCAAGCGGTTTTCTTCCTTATACAAGAGCTGTTACAACGCCTGCATTTTGTGAAGCTTTAAGAAGATCATGGGTATTCAAATGTGCTGCAACCAAACTAAAAGCTGGTATTGCCAATAATTATGAATTAACAGAAGCGCTGGTGCACATAATGATCAGCCGTGTTCGTGAATTCACTTCTATAGAACAGCAGAATGAAAAAATGTTTGCGCTCGGAAAATTGTCTGCAGGCCTTGCCCATGAATTAAATAATCCGGCAGCAGCTATATCACGTGCTGCAGCTTTGTTACAAAACCAGGTGAAACAAATGCCATACTTATTCAGAACGGTTGCCGGTTTAGGTATAAAGCATGAAAAGATTGAACAGATTCATACACTCATTGATAAAAAAATAAATGCAGAACCTGTTGACTTAAACATGATGCAAAAAGCTGATCTTGAAAATGAACTGGATGACTGGTTTTATGATAATCACCTTACACCAACAGATACTGAAGGATTAATTGAAAAAGGTTTTACAATAAGCGATCTTGATATATTTAAAGCCTGTACTACTCCGGAAGAATTGCCTGTACTGATTGCATGGATCAGCAATTATCTTATTACTAATAAAATGGCAGATGATATACGCACCTCTTCAGAACGTATATCCACGCTTGTAGGTGCAGTGAAGAATTTTACTTACATGGATAAAGATTCGGACCGGCAAATGGTAGACATTCATTCAGGTATACACAACACATTAATCATGCTCAATTATAAATTGAAGAAAGCAAACATTAATGTGACTGAACATTTTGATGAGACCGTTCCAAAAATAAGAGCACTTCCCGGAGAACTAAACCAGGTATGGACAAACCTTATTGATAATGCTATTGATGCGATGGAAATAAACAACAAGGGCAATCTTGAAATAACTTCAAAGCATGATACAAGATTTGTGAAAGTGTACATTAAAGATGACGGTCCGGGTATTCCGAAAGATATTCAGCAAAATATATTTGCACCTTTCTTTACAACAAAAGAAATGGGTAAAGGAACCGGTTTGGGTCTTGATGTTGTTACCCGCATAATGCATCAGCACAATGGTTCTGTAAAAGTAAAGTCAGAACCGGGTGCCACAGAATTTGAAATTTGTATTCCGATATAAAGGATAAAAAAATTAAAATGAATCTTCCAATCATATTTATAGTTGATGATGATCCGCAGGTATTGCGTGCCATTACAAGAGATCTGAAAAATAAATTCAGGCAGGACTACCGTGTGCTTAGCACCTCATCAGCAAAAGAAATTTTAGGCAATTTGCTTGAGCTTAAAAATAAAGGTGAAGCAGTTGCCATGTTTATTTCAGATCAGCGCATGCCCGAAATAGAAGGTGTTGATTTTTTAATGCAGGCAATGGAGTTTTACGATGACGCAAAAAAAGTATTGCTTACCGCTTATTCTGATACAGATGCAGCCATCAAAGCTATCAATACCGTAAAGCTTGATTATTATCTTACAAAACCATGGGACCCGCCGGAAGAAAAATTATATCCCGTTATTGATGATTTGCTGAATGACTGGCAAAATGATTTTCATCCTGATTTTAAAGGCATAAAACTGGTAGGCTATCAGTTCTCGCCAAAGAGCCATGAAATAAAAGAATTCTTAGCAGGCAATTTAATTCCCTATCAATGGCTGGATGCGAACAGTGAAGAAGGAGAACAATTGATGCAGCTTAATAATGTTGCAGCAAAAGATTTGCCTCTAATGTTTTTTGAAGATGGAAAGATGTTATCAGGCCCAACCATTATGGATGTGGCAAAACATATTGGCTTGAATCCTGAAGTAAAAAATGAAATATATGATGTGGTAGTAATTGGTGCTGGCCCTGCGGGATTAGCAGCTTCTGTATATGGCTCATCAGAAGGATTAAAAACATTATTGATTGAAAGAAAAGCGCCGGGGGGGCAAGCCGGAACAAGTTCACGCATTGAGAACTATCTTGGATTTCCAACTGGGTTAAGCGGTGCAGATCTTACACGCAGAGCCATCAGCCAATCGGTAAGATTCGGAACTGATTTTCTTTCGCCTCAATCAGTAAAAGCAATACAACTGCAGGACAATTACAAGAAAATAATATTGAGTGATGATAAAGAAATTATGACCAAAGCAATTGTGATTACAACAGGTGTTGATTATCGCAAATTAACTACACCCGGCATTGAAAAATTTACCGGGGCAGGGATTTATTATGGCGCTGCCAATACAGAAGCAGCTTCGTGTAAAAATAAAAATGTATACGTAGTAGGAGGAGGAAATTCTGCAGGCCAGGCTGCTATGTATCTTTCAAAATTTGCAAAGCAGGTAAATATTTTAATAAGAAAAGATAGCCTGTCTTATACAATGTCATCTTATTTAATTGACCAGATAAAAGGTGTTAGCAATATTTGTGTTTGCATCAACCGCGAAATTGTTGAAGCAAAAGGCAATGAACGCCTGGAACAATTGATAATTAAAGATGTTGAGAAAGATGAAATATATACAGAAGATGCATCAGCGTTATATATTTTTATTGGTGCAAAACCTTATACAGAATGGTTAAGTGAAGAGTTTATAAAAAACGACAAAGGGTTTATAGAAACAGGCAGGGACTTACAACATTACGATAATTTTCAAAAGATATGGAAGCTGCAACGCGATCCTTATTTGCTTGAAACAAGTTGCCCCGGAATTTTTGCAGCAGGCGATGTACGCGCCGGCGCAATGAACCGTGTAGCATCCGCTGTTGGTGAAGGTTCAATGGCAATAAACTTTGTACATAAATACCTCGCAGAAATTTAAATATTATTATCTGTAACTGTACCCAAATACAGAATTTTTTAAAAGCAATGAACAAGAACCTTGCGTATACATACGCTTGCATAACCGCGGAATGATGAAAAAGGAATATGGATAATTCCTGTTACAAAATTTTTTCTCTTCAATATTTTACGGTTAAACGTATTAATCCATGTGCTGAAATTTTTTAATTCATAGCATATTGCATTCCTTAGCAAAAAATTATTCCATGAGACATAAAATTATCCTGTTAGCAATATTTTTTATCAGTACCGCATCTATTGGTTATTCTCAAACTTCAGATGCCGAAGCAGATGCTTTAATTAACCTGTTAGGTGTTCAGAAAAAAGAAGCTGTAAGCAAATTAGTTCCTGTTACAGGAAAAGACTCCGCTGCTTTCTGGAAAATTTACGATGAATACGAGCAGGTGAATAAAAAACTTGCAAAGTCAAGGCTCGCATTGTATGAAGGAACAGCGCGTGCATACGGTAATATGACTCCTGCCATTGCCGACTCACTGGCGGTTGAATATTTTTCAAACAGGTTAGACCAGGAAAAAATCACAGAAGATTACTATAAAAAAATCAAAGCTGCTACCAATGCAGTTGTAGCATTTGAATTCTACCAGGCAGAGGTTTACCTGTTAACGCAGATCAGGGCTCAGATTATGCAGCAAATTCCAACATACGGGGAGTTGATGAGTAGTTACAAAAAATAAGAGTGTTGATTGTTGGTTGAACGATACTATCGCAACTGCAGAAATAAATGATCATCTTATACAACCATTTCCTGTACTACTTCCGGGCGTTTAATGTTTTTTGCTTTTATCATTTTGCTTACGCGATACAACAACACAATAGTGAGGCAGCTTATGCAAACAATTAAATAGCCAAGCGTATTATAATGTTCCAGCGGGCTATATTTTGTTTTCTGAACAACAATACTGCCTGCTACTGCGGCTGCAACACCGCCTGCAATTTGCTGCAAAGATGCGTTGATGCTCATAAATGCGCCCCTGTCCTGCATATCAGGAATTGAAGTAGTAAGTGCAGAAGCAGGTATCATGCGGCTGAAGATGCCTGCCATCATCAGCACATTAAACATCATTACAAACCATAAAGGTTGTGCAGTAAGATTGGTGTACAACACAATAATCACCATCATATACACGGAAGCAATCACAAACAATTTATACTTATCAATCCTGTCGCTCAGCTTGCCTACAAGCGGCATAATAACTAAAGAAGAAACACCGCTTACCATAAACAACAGCGGCAATTGCTTTGCGGTTACATGCAGGTTATTAATGGCAAATGCGCTGCTAAAAGGCATCATCATAAAACCACCAATAAAAAGCAAAGCTGTTGCAGTAAAACCAATACGGTAATTGCGTTTTGCAACTGTATGTAATAAATGTTTAAAAGCTGTACGTTCCTGTTTCAGGGCAAGATGTTTGGTAACAGGTTGCAGCTTAAACAAAACAATAAGTGCAACAACAATTGCAATGCCTGCCACCATAATAAATGCAGATTGCCAGCCCCAAAGGTTGGCTACATATAAACCAATAGGAATGCCCAGCACCTGGCTTGCGCTAAAACCCATTTGCATAAAACCCATTGCACGTCCACGCTGCTCAATTGCAAACAGGTCTGTTACAATGGCAAGCGAAATGGAACCAATAACACCGCCAAACAAACCGGTTATTAATCTTGCTATAAGCAACATGGTGTAGCTGTGCGATAAACCGCAAAGCACCGTGCCTGTTATAAACCCTGTATAAAAAAATAGGAGTAATTTTTTTCTGTCGAATTTATCTGCAAAGCCGGCAGTTAATAAACCTGAAACCCCGGCACTGAATGCATAAACAGAAACAGCAATACCAAATTGATTCGGGTGCAGGTTCAATGATTTCATTAAAAAATCACCCAATGGCGACATTACCATAAAATCGAGAATAACAGTAAACTGTGTTAATGCCAGCACCGTAATAGCAAGCTTTTGATAAGGTGAGAAAGGAACAGGTTGCTTCATGTAAAAATTTTAATACGCTGCAAGTTAATCCTGCAATATAAATACTATACTAAATTTTAGGTGCAGAGAAGATTTTTATAAGTAAAGTTTCTCCTCGTATCAGCATGATTTTTCATTACGATAGGTAAATATCAGATGGTACGATAATTTGGTTTTCTAAATTTAATTCTGCACAAAAAACTTTATACATTTACAGACCAAATAATCCACACACTTTACAATTTTTTTTATGAAAACAACTTTACTTTCTTTAATGATCATTTTATTTTTTGTTGCAGGAATTCATGCACAGCCTGTGTTTCATGCCACAGATCTTAATCCCGTAGCCGGTGATAGGATTGTATCGGCAAGTGCAAAAGTTGCAGGCGTAACTATTCCTGTTGCCGGAACAAATGTTACATGGAATTATTCAACGCTTAAAGACTCAACCGCACCTTTTGATACAACGCGTTATGTGAAAAAAAGCACCACGCCATATGGCTCTTTATTTCCGCAGGCAAACCTTGCAGCTAAAATATCAACTGCTCCGGGAGATTATTTTTATTATAAAACCAGCAGTACTTCTTTGCAGTCTTTTGGTTCAGCGTCAGCAACAGATACTGTCACATGGTCTCCTCCGTATCGCCTTGTTATTTATCCTTTTACTTACCTCACTAATTTTACAGATACAAGTACAATAACTTTTAAACAAAATGGCACTCCTTTTATAGAAAAATATAAAGACACTGTAAAAGCTGTAGGTTATGGTACTTTAAAACTGCCACATAACAGAACATTTAAAAAAGTGCTGATGGTAAAAACTACTACCGTTATTTCTTATAAAGTATTAGGGCAAACCTTTACTACCGTTTCTTACGGCATTAGCTTTTTTGTTGCAGGTTATCATAGCCCTTTATTGTCATTTTCACTTAACCAGGCAAACAAAATAGTAGGCGTGAGTTATTCCAAAAATGCAGCGCCGGCAGCTTTTGCCGCCGCTGATGATGAAAGCCAGTTAATAGTAAAAAATAATACTGCATTTTCATTGTATCCTAATCCTGCCACAACAGGGTTTACAATTAATCTCAATAGTGCAAATGATAAAAAAATTACCGGTATTTCAATAACTGATATGAATGATAAAAATGTGTACTCTAAAAAAACAAATATTATTTCAGGGCAAAGCATTAACTGTTCATCATTTACACCGGGAATTTATTTTGTTACTATGCAGATGAATGATGGAAGTGTACAGGTTGAAAAATTAGTGATAAAAAAATAGTATAACCGCTGCACTGGTTAATGCAAACCAGTTGCATATTCAGCCAAACTACTTTTGCAAGTATGAACTCGTTAATAAAGCCGCAGTGCACTAACTGCGGCTTTATAGTAGTCTATCATTTTTGATAATTACTAATTGTACATTAAAGCAATTACGGCTAACTTTAATTTAAATAATTAATATGAAAAAAGTTGCCTTTATTATCATTACTATATTACTCCTGCATACAGGTTTCAGCCAAACAAATACATCTGGTCAAACTACGCTTGATTCAATTTCTAAAGTTGTTATTCATTATTTGCAGGCAAAACAAGCTGATAGTGTGTATGCATTGGCGGGGCAAAATTTTAAAAGCCATATTACACAGGAAAGTTTTAAATCTATATCTGAAACACAGATCTTTCCGCTAAATGATTTTCAAAACGTAACCTACATTAGTACAACAAATGGCATTAATAAATATAAAGTAGCGGGCACACCTGACCTCCAGTTATTAATTGGCCTGGATAATGAAAACAAAATAGAGACATTGCTCATTCAGCCATTCAGCAATAACTGATAAATATCGCCGTGTTCTTATTTTGTGTTGTGCGCATGGTACTTCACTCATTTCAGCAGCGGAATGTGGTGGAAAGAAATGATTATAAATACACATTCAAATACGATGATTGAAAGTATTCAATAAGCAAAAAACATTGCAGAGTGTAGCTATCCTTTAATTTTTATTTTTCCTGTTTTATATAAATTTAATGCTTGCTGAATAATTAATATAATTGTTTCAACAGGCAAGTCTTTGTTTGGGTCAATAAGCATTATTTTCATTCTAGAACGCTTTTCCTTTATTAAAAATGGCTCGTTAAAATGATTACCTTCAACAATACCTATATAAGGCTGCCTGTATTTTTTATGCACCCATAAATAGCAAAACATTTTTCCTTTATAGCAAAAAAACGGCATTCCATATTTCCATTCGCCAGTAACTTCTTTGTCCTGCATTAAAATAATTTCTTTCAATGCAAGTAAGGCCCCTTTAACCGGCTCTTCCTGTTGCAGATAAAAATTATCTGTTGCTTTCATAATGAATTTCGATAATTAATCCCGCTTGTTTGATGTATGGAAGATAAACTTAAAGCATAAAATTATTAACCGCTTATAATTATCCTTTAAACAATTCACGACCCGCAAAAAAATATGATGCACGAAATCCCAGGTCTGTTATCAACACCATTTTTATGAACGGCATGTGAAGTAATATTTAATCTCAGGCCTTGTTTCTATTTTCGCAATATGCTTTCCAAAACAGCTATCTTATATAAAAATGCGTTTACCGGGCTGTCTAAAAACACATGGTATTTATCAGCGGTTATGCTTGTAAACAGAAGCGGTACAATGGTTATTCCGTTTATGACTATGTATTGTACACAGCAATTGCATTTTAGTTTGCCGCAGGCAGGAATTGTGATGGCCTTGTTTGGTGCAGGTGCGATTGCCGGTGCATATATTGGGGGAAGAATTACGGATAAATTTGGTTTTTATAGTCAGCAATTTGCTTCACTTTTATTGGGTGGCATTATGTTTATTGTTACAGGTTTTCTTCAAACATATTTATCATTATGCATCGGCACATTTATTTTAAGCCTTTGCAATGAATCATTCAGGCCGGCAAATGCTGCTGCCATTGCTTACTACAGTGAGGTTGAAAACAGAACGCGTTCTTATTCATTAAACCGGCTTGCTATAAATCTTGGATGGGCCGTAGGCGGTGCGCTTGGCGGTTTACTGGCTTCCATCAATTATCATTTATTGTTTTGGGTTGATGGAAGTACAAATATTGTTGCCGCATTATTGTTATTTAAGCTACTGCCTTACGCAAATAGCAAAGCAAGTATTTTAAAAGATAAGCCATTGCAAAAGCTGCATGCCTACAATGATAAATTCTATATTGCTTTTATCATTATTACTTTCTTTTTCGCGTCCTGTTTTTTTCAATTGTTTACCATACAACCCGTTTTCTTTAAAACACAGTGGCATTACAATGAAGCTTTCATAGGTTTTTTAATGGCGCTAAACGGGATAATCATAGTGTTTAGTGAAATGATTCTTGTATATTCTATTGAAGGGAAAAAACTAAACACTTACTTTATACGCATTGGTTTTTTTCTTTCAGCAGTATCATTTGCTTGCCTGAATGTTTTGCCAACAAGCCACTTTACGGCATTTACTTCTATAACATTTATTACGATAGGAGAAATGCTTTCAATGCCTTTTATGAGTTCCTTTTATATACAGCGCAGCGCTTTGCATAACCGCGGTCAATACGCTGCCTTATATGCAATAGCTTGGAGTCTTGCTCAAATTGCAGCGCCGCTTTCAGGAAGTCGCATTGCTGCATTTTATGGTTTTAATGTTTTATGGTGGGTATTAAGTGCTGTATGTTTTTGTTCAGCCATAGCAATTTTGTTGCTTGAACAAAAAATGAAATCTGCTGAACGCAGTGCTGTTATTACTTCAGCATAGTTTGATTAGAATGAGATTTTCGCTTTTGCGGAAATGATGAGCGTTTTGGTTTATTCTAAAATTGTAAGTATAAAATAAAATAGAACAACAACTTGCATTTTATGTTCAAACTGATTGTTATAACTGAACTATAAATGCACGCAAAAGTTTATCCCGAATCAATTTAGTTAGCAACGGCTTCCTTAACCTTTGGTTTTATATTTTGATTTACCCTGAATAAATTATTGGGATCATATTTGGCTTTAATGGCAGCTAATCTTTCATAATTATCTCCGTAAGTTGCCTTTATCCTGTCTTCACCTTCTTCCATCATAAAATTTACATAAGCTCCACCTGCAGAATATGGATGGAGTGCTTCCCAATAATCCTTTGCCCAATTTGATATTTTATCATTGTTTGCAGCATCAGCATCAATACCTGCAATTACCATTGCCCATGTGGCACCACGGTAATTCCATGCAGTGTCTTTATTCTTTACTCTTGAAGCTGCACCGTTAATGGGATATAAATGCATTGTAGAAAGCGGCGTGGGCATCTCACTTCCATATTTTAAATGAATATCAATCGCATTATCATTTATTTCATTTACAAAATCTGCTTTCCAGTACCAGTTTAAACCCGGAGGCATTAATGCATCGAATAAACTGTTTAAAACAGGAACAGGCATTGGGCCTACAAAATCAAGCGCAGGCTTTTTAAAATTGCGGATCGGTTCAAAAACTTTTTCTGCTTTATCAAGATCGCCTGTATAACACCATACAACACCGCACATTTTTTTCAAATGCAAATGTTCAGGGAAAGGAGGAAATGGAGGCACCGTAAGAAAAGCAAAAAAGCCATTCAATTCATCAGGCGCTTTTTTAATAAGATCCTGGTACCATCTTAAAACCTCTTCTGATTCACTTAATTCCCATAACATAGGTCCTGAATATACAGTGCTTAACGGATGCAGTTTAAAAAGAAAAGAAGTAACTACACCAAAATTGCCGCCGCCACCACGTAAGGCCCAGAAAAGGTCTTCGTTCTTTTTAGCGTTTGCTTTTACATAGCTGCCATCAGCTAAAACAATATTTGCTTCAAGAAGGTTATCTATTGCTAACCCGAATTGCCTTGAAAGATGGCCAAGTCCACCGCCTAAAGTAATACCGCCAATACCTGTAGTTGAAAAAATACCGCTGGGAGTTGCCAACCCGAATGCATGTGTTGCATGATCAACATCTCCCAATGTGCAGCCGGCTTCCACCCAGGCGGTCTGAGCTTCTGCATCTACATTAATTCCTTTCATCATTGAAAGATCTATAACAAGCCCATCATCACAAATGCCAAGGCCGCCTCCATTGTGCCCGCCGCTTCTTATTGCAGTTAATACATTATTTTCTCTTGCAAAATTTACTGAAGTAATAACGTCTGCAATGTTTGCACACTTAACAATTAAAGCAGGTTTTTTATCTATCATTCCGTTATACACTTTGCGGCAGCTATTATAATCTTCATCATGTGGCTGTATTAGTTTGCCGCGAAGAGATTGTTTTAGTTGAGTGATGTTTTCCTGAGTAAGCATATATAATTTTTTTGGCAATAAAGTTAGTTATAATACTTACGAAAGTCAATAGCATATTTGTGTTGTTTTGAAAGCTGTTCAAGAGGTATAAAATTAGAAATACACCTGAATAATGAACAAAAAGTACAAGGGAGTAACACAGCCGGCGATGCCATAAAAGCAAAGTGCTGGTGAAAAAAATTATATAAGTGCTTATATAATATTATCGCGTAAAGCTTTGGTTACAGCTTCACGGCCACAGTTTACATGCAGCTTTGCATAAATATTACGAATGTGCCCGCGCACCGTATCCAGGCTAATATAACATTCAGCGGCAATCATTTTATAACTATAACCTTTTACAAGATATTTCAACACTTCAGTTTCCCGCTCCGAAAGATTGTATTGCAAATTTTTTTGTGTTGTATGCTGAAACGATTGTAAAACTTTTTTTGCAATAGAAGGCGAAAGCGGAGCGCCGCCATGTAGTACATTTTCTATAGCTTCCAGCAGGTTTATAAACGAAGTATTTTTAAGAATATAACCATTGGCGCCGGCGCATAGGCATTGAAACAGCCGGTCTTCATCCTCAAATACCGTATGCATAATAATATATGTTTGCGGCCGGTGTTCTTTAATAATGCGCAAACCTTCAATGCCATCAACGCCGGGCATATCAATATCCATAATAATTACATCTGGTTTGTGTTCGTCAACAATTGCTGCTGCATCATCACAATTTTCATAATCACCGCAAACTATATAGCCATCAATGCCATTTAATAAAGTAGTAAGTGATTGCCTTAATCTCGTATTGTCTTCAAATATTACAATTTGTACAGCCATTGTTTAAAATTAGAATTGAAAGCTTTTTTTGCCAATAGCATGTTTATGTTGTTTATGCATTTAGTTCAATTGTTGTTCCGCAACCTGGCTGAGAGACAACCCGCAATTTCCATTTATGTACGTGTGCCCTTTCCTGCATATTTCTTAAGCCATTATTTATTAAAGGATCATTTATATTGAAACCTTTGCCATCATCAGCAATAACCATCACAAGTTTATTATTTACCAATGAAAATTTAATTTGCGCATAACCAGCTTTAGAATGTTTTGCAATATTGTTTACAGCTTCCTTAAAAATAAGATACACATCATAACGCTCTTTCATATTTAATTTAAGCTGTTCTGCATCCGGCATTATTTCAGCCTGCAATTGAATATTATTTGCTTCAAGCAAACCAGATGCATAACGCAACATGTGCGGTAAAGCATCACTCATTGTATCAATCTTGGGATTGATGCTCCATATAATTTCGCGCATAGATTCCGATACAGTTTGACTGTCTTCATATATTCTTTGCAACAAACGGTTTACTGCATCTTTATTACTCATTTGTTTTTGCGCCAATAAACTGCTAAGGCTAATGTTGGTAAGATTAGAGCCAACTTCATCATGAAGATTTTTTGAGATCTCGCTGCGCACAAGTTCTGTACGCATTAACTGGTTTAAACGAAAACGATATAATGCATAAAAAATTCCGGCGATGCCAACTAAGATCAATACATAAAACAAGATTGTTTGTGTGAATGGAGGAATTATAGTAAACTGAATGCTTGCTGTTCGGGAACTCCAAATGCCGCTGTTGTTTGCAGCACGAACCATGAAAACATAGTTGCCCGCAGCGAGATGACTGAAATTAATTTGCCGCTGGCTTCCTGCATTTATCCAGCCGGTATCTTCACCAATAAGTTTATATGCATATTTTGTGGCAGCGCCGTTTGTAAGATCAACTGCAGCGTATTGTATAGTGATATCATTTTGCTGCGATTTGAATTTTGCAGGTTTGTTTTTATTTATCAGGTAAGGCTTGCCATTTACCTGCATAGCTGTAATAAAAGTTTTTTGAGGTGGCTGGTTAAAGCTGATCATAGAAGGATTAAAATAAAAAAATGCACCAACACCGCCTGCATATAAGAGATGTGATGATGTATCATAAAAAAACTCATCAGTTGGATATTGAACAGGCAAACCATCTTTTTGCGTGTAGTTAATAAAGTTGCCGGTGTGCTGACTGAAACATGCAAGTCCGCCTTCGGTGGCAAGCCACAATCTTTTTTTAGCGTCTTCAAAAATGCTGGTGATATGGTTGTTATTTAAACCATTTTGATGATCATATACTGTTATTAAACCGAATACAGGATTAAACTTTATAAGTCCGCTGGTAACAGAGCCTAACCATACAGATGAATCATTTTTATACCAGATTCCATTTAAATTACCAACCTGTTTTTGTATAGCAGATGGCAAAGTGATTGTTTTAAATTGATTGGTACTGCGTTTCCAATAAACAAGCATTGTGCTGGCATCATTCACAAACCAAAGATTATTGTGCGCGTCTTCAGCAATGCAAGTAGGATAACGCAAAGGATAGCCTTGGTCACTATTGCCAGGATAATAAGTAAAACTTTTTTTATTATTATCAAAATAACATACACCTTTTCCTTTCCCTAATCCCATCCAAACCAAACCATGACTGTCAGTAAATTGTGTAGTAATGGGTAAAGAATCAATTGCCGCTGGTTTACCCGGATATGAATGCAACCGGCCATATTTTTGTGAGGATATTTTATACCAAAACATTCCTGCCTGTGTGCCTATCCAAAGCGTATCATCACTTACCCGGTGAAAGTTCCATACATGATTTGCCCATGTATCATTACCTGTATTATAAAAAAGATGTTGTTGCTGTTTTCCTGTTGAAATATCTGTTTCAAAAAAACCATCACCATAAGAAGCAATCCATACCGTGTTATTAAACTTGTTGAGTGAAACGATTTCCGATTTAATGTGCTCACCTGTATTTTCATCAATAAGCTGTTCGCCATTAAAATATTGTTTATAAGGCGAAATTTTTTGTAGGCCTGTTTCATATGCTGCCAGCCACCAGTTTCCCTGCATATCGCAGAAAGCAGTATTGTATTCACGATCATTAAATAAAACCTGGGACAATTCATGCAGTACAGGCTGATCGTGCTTCCACGTAACAGGAATAACAGCAAAACCCTTATTGTGAAATAAAAACAATATTTTGTTAGAGTCAATTACTGAAAGATGTTGGTCCCACATCACATAAGGATATTTATTGTAAGGTAAAAAGCAACTGCTTACTTTGTTTCCGTTCATATCATAAAAAAACAAACTGTCTTTATTTGCAGGTATGCATGCAAAATATTTTTTGAAAACAGTAAAGAGGTGTGTTGCGGCAAAATATTTATTTACATGTGGAGGAGATATATCATTTAAAAAATTTAATTGTTTCAACACCGGAGAATTTTTTGCCGGAATAAGTTTACCTGTTTTGAATGAATAAATACTCCAGCCTTCGTTGTACGTGTAAAGCAACACATCTCCATTTGATAAAGGCAAAATTTTATCTGCAAATTTCAGGCGTTCTTTAATTGCATCTGCTTTTGTAAAAGCAGATGAGATAAGTTTTTTAAGTTGAAGGTTTGAATCAAAAATAAAAATACAGTTTCTTGAAAGAGCCCAAAGATTTCCGCTGCTGTCTGTTTCAAGTTCAAGAATAGTATTATTATATTCATCCATCGCAGCATCATGTTTATAGTAAAAATTTTTAAAAACTCCGTTATTAATATTATAAAATGAAAGCCCGCCTTGTGTACCAATAGCAAGATAATTTTCGGGCAATTTTTTTAAACAGTACACGTAATTATGCGGAAGCGAATTTTTGTTCCCTTCATGAAAATATTGTACTACTTCAGTGCCATCAAAGCGGTCTAAGCCGTCAGAAGTTGCAATCCATAAAAAGCCGTTATTATCTTGCGCAACATCATTTATAGTATTACTGCCAAGGCCATTTTCTGTTGTAAGATTTTCAGAAAAATGTGGTAATTGCTGTGCTGCAGCAATAATGAAAAAAGAGCAGCATGCACAAAACAAACAAACTGTTATTATATACTTGAGTAACGTAAAAAATTTAAAGAAATAAATTTGATTATTTCCTGATCAAAGTTAAAAGAGAGAGGAATAGAATATAATTTTTTATAGATGCTAATGCCTGATACTTCTGCTGGTTAAACGTTGCATATGAAAATCAAATTAGTAACTTTAAAATCATTACTTGAATTTTACCATCTGATGAAACAATTATTTAAATTATATGGCAACACATAAAAAAATAAATTCCAGTTTAAAAAACAATGCAGATACAGGTTTTGCTGTTAGTGCTAATACACAGGGCGGAAGATTTATTAATAAGGACGGCAGTTATAATGTAAGAAAAAGAGGATTGCGTTTTTATGAACGCATCAGTTTTTTTTATAAAATGCTTACAATGCCTGTGTTGAAGTTTGCTGCAGTGCTGATTATTTTTTTTATTTCTATAAACTTTATTTTCACTGTTATATATCTTTCGCTTAACGACAATGAATTTGCAGGAGTTCTTCCGGGGAATTCTATACATCATTTTTTTGAATTGTATTTTTTTAGTGTTCAAACATTTACAACAGTAGGTTATGGACGAATAAATCCTGACGGTTACCTGGCGGGAGGTTTCGCTTCTATAGAAGCGTTAACAGGGCTTTCTTCTTTTGCATTGATAACAGGTATTTTGTATGGAAGATTTTCAAGGCCGCGTGCTTACCTGCGTTTCAGCAAACATGCATTGGTTGCTCCTTATCGTGATATAACCGGTTTAATGTTCCGCTTTGTTTCTTATAAAGAAAATCACAACCTTACCAATGTTGAAGTAACCGTAACATTCGGGCTTACTGAAACTGATGAAAACGCACAATTTAAATTTTATCAATTGCCGCTTGAAAGAAACAGGGTTGACAGCCTGCCGATGAACTGGACAGTCGTTCACCCAATTAATGAAGACAGTCCTTTATATGGATTTACATTGGAAGATTTGCGGGCCACTGATGCAGAAGTATATGTTTTGGTAAGAGGGTTTGATGATATATTTTCCAATACGGTTTTACAGCGAACATCGTACAGGTTTGATGAAATAATCTTTAATGCAAAATTTGAAAGCATGTTTTACGAAAATGAAGACAACACAACAACAATTGTTGAAGTAAATAAATTACATAATTATAAACCTATAAAAGTTGAAAAATTAACTGAGATTAGAACTGATAAGCTTTAGAAATTCATTGCGTGTCGGATATTTTTCAAACTCACCTGCAAAAGCAGAAGTTGTTGTAACAGAGTTTTGTTTTTGCACACCACGCATCATCATGCATAAATGTTTGGCTTCAATTACCACAGCAACACCAATAGGGTTCAGGGCTTCTTTTATAGCATCTAAAATTTGTGTGGTTAATCTTTCCTGCACCTGCAACCTGCGCGCAAATACATCAACCACTCTTGCAATTTTGCTTAAACCTGTTATGTAACCATTTGGAATATAAGCAATATGCGCTTTGCCAAAAAAAGGCAACATGTGGTGCTCGCACATGCTGTATAATTCTATGTCTTTTACAAGGATCATTTCGCTAATGTCTTCATGAAATTTTGCAGAATTTAAAATAGCAACAGCATCCTGGTTATAGCCCTGCGTATTAAACAACATGGCTTTTGCTATGCGTTCGGGTGTTTTTATTAATCCTTCGCGGTGCGGATTTTCTCCCAATAATTCAATAACGCTTTTATAGTTTTCTTTAATCCCGTTTATTTCTTCTTCGTTATAAATTTCTTTTCTTTCGTATGACATCTTTAAAAATTTGTTTAGTTATTATACAGGATACTCTACAAAATTTCTTTCTGTTTCATATAAACGTATTTGCATATCCAAATGATTGCTTATTAAAGGGCGCAAAATATTATAAATAACGATCACAATATTTTCTGCAGTTGGGTTCAGGTGTTCAAATTCGGCAACATCAAGATTTAGATTTTTGTGATCGAAACGCCTTAAAACATTTTCTTTGATGATACCGCTCAGCTCTTTTAAATCTATAACATAGCCTGTTTGTTTATCAGGTTCTCCTGTAAGTTTTACAATCAATTCATAATTGTGGCCATGAAAATGCGGGTTATTACACTTGCCAAATATTTTTTCATTTGTTGCTTCATCAAACTCAGGATTGTGCAAACGATGTGCTGCATTGAAATGTTCTTTTCTGTAAACGGCTACTTTATTCATTGTAAATTTTCTCCAAAATATTCAACATAAATTCTTGGTGTTTCATATAATTTTAAACTGTGCAGTGTAACATTTGCCGGAATGTGCGGCAGCAGTTGCTTCCAGATTTCTATAACAAGATTTTCTGTACTGCATATTTTGCCTGATAAAAAATCAACATCAAGATTCAGATTTTTGTGATCGAGTTTTTCTATTACGTTTTCTTTAATTAAGTGGCTTAATTGTTTTGCATCCATTACAAAACCGGAATCTTTATCAGGATTTCCCTTTACGGTTACATAAAGATCAAAGTTGTGCCCGTGCCAGTTCTCATTAGCACATTCTCCAAAAACTGCTTCATTTTTTTGTTTGCTCCAGGCTGGATTATATAGTTTATGTGCCGCATTAAAATGTTCCAGTCTTGTAAGATAAACCATTACTATTCTTAAAATTTGCGCAAAGTTACAATAAACAAATACTGTAAAAAATGTGAAACTAAAGTTGTATAATTAATTAATAGTAAAAAAAATGCAACGCAATAATTGATGTGCTATAAACCAAAATTAATACATAAAAAAATTATTAATGAAGGATGAATTATTAATAAAGTATAAGCCATTTATTACGAAATTTGCCCGCTATGCGTGTTTTTATTTCAGCGGCTACAGTTGGCGAATGGATGCCATGTTTTTCAAACATTGACAAACTATATACAGAAAAAAGCAAACGTTTTAAAATATACTTTCATCAATCCGGCGTGGGTATGATGGCAACAACTTATTCACTTACAAAACTGATAATGGAAGAAAAACCGGATTTGATATTGCAGGTTGGAATGGCAGGTTGTTTTGATAACGCTGTTGCGTTGGGAAAAGTGGTAGTGATTGATAAAGAATTTGAAGGCAATGCCGGTGTTGAAGAAAATGGAAAATGGAGAGATCTTTTCAATTTAAAATTAGAAAAAACAAATTATCCTCCTTATATAAAAAGAGCATTGCCCAACCCGCATATTGAAAAATTAAATCTTTTAAAATTAAAAACTGTAACAGGTATTACTGTAAATGAAATTACCACGCGCCGGGAACGCGTTAAGCAGCTTGTAAAAAAATATGAGCCTGTAACAGAATCTATGGAAGGTGCTGCATTGCATTATACCTGTAGAAACACTAATACCATGTTTTTGCAAATGCGTACCATCAGTAATTATATTGGGGAAAGAGATAAAAGTAAATGGATGATGAAAGAAGCACTTGATAATTTAAATTCAACACTAATAAAATACATTGACAAACTGTATAAAATAGCATAGCTGATTGTATGAAATTAACGCTTGGTTTTTCACCTTGCCCGAATGATACATTCATTTTTGATGCACTGGTAAATAAAAAAATTAATACAGCGGAATATGAATTTGATGTTGTACTGGAAGATGTACAAACATTAAATGAATGGGCGCTGCAACAAAAATTAGATGTAACAAAGATCAGCTATGGGGTTTTGCCATTGTTGATAAATAATTATTTATTACTTGAAAGCGGTGGTGCTTTAGGTAAAAGTGTTGGCCCGTTGCTCATTGCCAAGTCGAAATTGAATATTGATGAATTAAATGATAAATTGATTGCAATACCGGGTGAAAACACCACAGCGCACATGCTTTTTTCACTTGCATTTCCCAATGCAAAAAATAAAGTGTTTAAAGTGTTTAATGAGATTGAAGATGCTGTATTAAAAAATGAAGTGGATGCAGGCGTTATCATTCACGAAAACCGTTTTACATACAAAGAAAAAGGTTTGCATAAGCTAATTGATCTTGGCGATTACTGGGAAACAAAAACAGAGCTGCCCATTCCATTGGGAGGGATTGTTGCCAAAAAAAATTTAGATAAAAAAATAATTAAGGATGTTGATGTATTAATAAAGCAAAGTGTTGAGTACGCTTTTAAAAATAATTATAATAAACTTAGTGTGTATGTAAAAAATCATGCGCAGGAAATGAGTGAGGTTGTAATGCGACAACACATAGATTTATATGTAAATAATTTTTCTATTGAATTAGGTAAGGATGGAAAGAAAGCAGTTAATAAATTATTAGAAGTTTATGAAAGCATTCAGCAACAACATACAATCCCTGCTTAATTATTTTTGCTCTTAGCTGCTTTTGTATAAACTTCCAATGCCCGCTTTCTTGCAAACTCATGTTCAACTATAGGTTGCGGGTAATCAAATGAATCCAGTTCAGAAATCCATGTTCTTATATATTTCAAATCCTTATCAAATTTTTTTGCCTGTGCCGTTGGATTAAATATCCTGAAATAAGGCATTGCATCACAGCCTGTGCCCGCGCTCCATTGCCAGCCGCCATTATTAGGTGCATAATCATAATCTAATAATTTTTTTGCAAAATAGGCTTCGCCCCAGCGCCAGTCAATTAATAAATGTTTAGAAAGAAATGAAGCAGTGATCATGCGCACACGGTTATGCATAAAACCGGTTTTATTTAGTTCACGCATCCCTGCGTCAACTATTGGATAACCTGTTTTGCCATCGCACCAGGCTTTGAATTCTTTCTCATTATTACGCCATTCAATTGAATCCATTTCTTTGCGAAATGCTTTTTCAACACGTATATGCGGAAAATGCCAGAGTATCATGTGATAAAAATCGCGCCATATCAATTCATTTAAATAAGTGCTGCTTAATTCCGTTGTTGCTGATGCAAGCTCACGAATACTTATAGTTCCAAAACGTAAATGTACACTCAACCTGCTGGTGCCGTGAATGCCGGGGAAATCTCTTGTTTGCTTATAATTTTTTATTAAGTGTTTAGAGATAGTTTTAGATGGAAAAGATTTCCCAGCTTTTTCAAAACCCATGCTTTCAAGCGAAGGAATCAGTTGTCTACCCTGTTTATAAAAATGCTCAAAATTTTTTTTTGTGGGATATGATTTCAAATAAAATTTATTTAATGCTGCCATCCAATTTTTACTATATGGAGTAAACACAGTGTACGGTTCGCCATTATCTTTTACAATTTCGTTTTTTGAAAAAATAACATGGTCTTTATAAAGTTTTAATTCTGCATGATACTTTTGTAACAATGTTGATATTTCTTTATCGCGATCAATTGCATACTGCTCATAATCTTCGTTTGTAAATACTTTTTGAATAGTATATTTTTTTAGCAGTTGGATAAAAGCATTCTTTGGAGTATCGTAATAAATCTCCACGGAAGTTTCATGTTTTTCTAATTCATCCTGCATTTCAATTAATGCTTCATGTATAAACTCAACACGCCTGTCTTTTTTATCTTCAAGATCATCCAAAATATTTTTATCGAAAATAAAGATGGGCAAAACAGGATGCTTATCTCTCAATGCATAATACAAAGCAGCATTATCGTGTAACCGCAGATCCCGGCGAAACCACATTACATTTACAGGCACACTCATATTGTTTTAAAACAAATAATGAAAAGAATAGTTCTTCAATAACATAATTATTTTCATACTGCTAAATTTATAGTATGCTGCAGGTAAATTTTTATCCTTTCCCAACATTAATAACAGAGAGGTTATTGTTAAGAGAAATTACTATTGATGATGTTCCTGAAATGTTTAAGCTCCGGTCAAGCAAAACGGTAATGCAATACATTGACAGACCTTTACCAAAAACAGAAACGGATGCTTTGAATTATATCAATGCAATAATTAATTCTATAAAAAATAATGAAGCTATTACGTGGGGAATCTTATTAAAAAATACAAAGGAGCTTATAGGCACTATTGGTTTTTGGAGAATGGAAAAAGAACATTACCGCAGCGAGATTGGTTATTTGCTGAATGATAATTTTCAGAAAAAGGGAATTATGCAGGAAGCGATGCAGGCAGTTTTAAATTATGGTTTCAATATTATGAAATTACATTCTATTGAGGCTAATGTAAACCCTTTGAACACGGCTTCAGTAAAATTGTTAGAGAAAAATAATTTTGTGCTTGAAGCACACTTTAGGGAGAATTATTTTTATGATGGCAGATTCCTGGATTCTTATATTTATTCATTACTTATTTATGAATTTAATAAATGACTAGTTGGGTAAAAAGAAATGAACAATATCAAAAAAATTATAAAAGCATGGTAAATAACAGGGAAAAAAATAAATGAAATTAAGTTGGTATGAAATTGGTTTTATCATCTAAAATTATAATCATGAATAAAAAAATTATAACAGGTGCAGTAATAGCACTGGCAGCAGGCATTGCTGCATATGTTTATAACAGGAATAGAAGCCGTATAAATTCAGCCGCCCAGGATGCTTACGATAAAATGAATGATACAATTGGCCGCGTAGAAAGTAAAACAGACAACATTTTTTCTTAACCTGTTTAAATGTGATAAACAATCTCCCCGCCACCGGCGGGGTTTTTGTATTAATTAAGGCTTATGGAAAAAAAAGTAACAACTAAAAAGAGATTTTCTTTTAAAGGATTGTTTGGTGTTTTAAAAGATTCTTTTAAAGGTTTTGGGGATGATAATATAACAAAGCTTAGCGGAAGTCTGGCTTATTATACAGTGTTCTCAATGGGGCCGTTATTGGTAGTAATTATTTCTTTATGCAGCATATTTTTAGGCCGTGAAGCAGTGGAAGGCAAAATATTTGCGCAGTTAAATGGTTTTGTTGGCCATGATACTGCCTTACAATTACAACAGATAATAAAAAATGCTTCAATAGGCGGTAAAGGCCGTTTAGCTGCAATAATTGGTGTTATTACTTTATTGTTAGGTGCAACTACAGTTTTTGGAGATATTCAGGATTCAATAAACAGGATATGGGGATTAAAACCTAAACCAAAAAAAGGCTGGCTCAAAATGCTCCGAAACAGGTTTCTTTCTTTTTCCATAATTGCAAGTTTGGGTTTTTTGTTATTAGTTTCTTTGGGCATATCTGCATTAATTGAAGTCTTAATCAATAGTTTAAAAGCAAGATATCCAGATGTTGCTGTAGTTGTTGTTTATATAATAAACATTGTTCTTACATTAGGAATTACCACTTTAATTTTTGCCGTAATTTTTAAAGTATTGCCTGATGCCCGCATTAAATGGAAAGACGTAATTGCAGGGGCCCTTGCCACAGCAATATTATTTATGCTGGGTAAGTTTGGCATTTCGTTTTATATAAGCAAAACCAATGTTGGCACCACTTATGGTACGGCAGGCTCTCTTGTTATTTTATTGTTATGGGTGTATTATTCAGCTATTATTTTATATTTTGGGGCTGAATTTACAAAAGCGTATGCCATAAGTTATGGCTCAGCCATACATCCAAATGATTACGCTGTTACCACAAAGCAAGTTGAGGTAGAAACCGGTAAACAAACCATTCAGGATAAAGAAAATACGCAGCATGAGGTAAAAGTAAAACCGGGTATCTCACCAAAATCTTAACACTTTCATCTTAATTAAAATTAATTTCAAACAACGTCTAAATAACATTGTAATTAGATTTGTTTTTTTTAATAATGAAGTTATATCCAGAATCAGCAGACCAGCAGCTTGAATTTTCAAAAATAAAAAATCATCTTTCTGCTTATTGTAATACAGAATATGCAAAAAACAAGTCGTTGCATCTTCTCATTCATACCAGCAAAGAAATTATAATCCTGCAGCTTCAGCAGACTTTTGAATGTAAACTTATCCTGGAGCAAAAGCAACTTTTGCCAAATGATTTCAGTTTAAATCTTAACAACTGTTTAAAATTGTTAAGCATTGAAGGAAGTGTATTACAGGCTGAGGATTTTATGCATATCCATCGCCTTGCCGTAAGTACAGAAAAGATTTTTAGATGGTTTGATGGAGAACGGCGACTTGCTTACCCGGCATTGTATAAAGTTTTAGAAAACTCGTATTACGAAAAGGTAATTATGCAATTAATTGATGAAATATTCGATGATGCCGGGTATGTGAAAGATAATGCCAGTGAAGCGCTTCAAAACATAAGGCATAACCTCTACCGCAAACGCAATGAATTGCGCCGCGTATTTGAAAAAGAGGTGGTCAGGCTAAACAAAGCGGGCTATAGTGCAGAAATTGATGAAAGTTTTAGCAATGGCAGAAGGGTAGTAGCTGTTTTTTCAGAATATAAACGACAGGTAAAAGGTATTTTACATGGCGAAAGCGACAGCCACAAAACTGCTTTTATTGAGCCTGAAGCAACCATTGAATTAAACAACGAAGTTTTTTCATTGGAGAATGAAGAAAGAAAAGAAGTGCTGCACATTTTAAAACTGCTTACTGCAAAACTTTCTGCGTACAGCATGTTATTGGTTGAATGGCTGCACATTGCCGGTGAATATGATTTTATACAGGCAAAGGCAAAATTTTCAATTGAAATAAATGGCAATTATCCAAACATCAGCGATCAAACAATTATTGATTTGAAAAATGCTTTTCACCCGCTTTTACTTCTGCATAATAAAAACAGCAACCGCCCAACTGTGCCCATTAGTGTAAAGCTTGATGAGCAAAATCGCATATTGGTTATAAGCGGCCCGAACGCAGGCGGCAAAACAGTTGCAATGAAAATCATCGGTTTAACCCAGCTAATGCTGCAAAGCGGCCTGCTTGTTCCTGTACATCCTGATTCTGAAATTGGCATTTTCAAGCAATTATTTATTCATATTGGAGATACGCAAAGTATAGAATTTGATCTCAGCACTTATTCTTCGCACTTGCTGCACATGAAATATTTTATTGAAAACGCCAACGGAAAAACGCTTTTTTTTATTGATGAATTAGGTAGCGGCACAGACCCTAATCTTGGCGGCGCTTTTGCAGAAATTATTTTAAATGAAATAAACCATAAGCACGCTTTTGGCGTAATTACTACACACTATCTTAATCTAAAAATATTCGCTAATCGTACTGCGGGAGTATTAAACGCCTCTATGATGTTTGACGAAATAAATCTTCAGCCTTTATATCAATTAAATGTTGGCAAACCGGGAAGCTCTTATACTTTTGCCATTGCAGAGCGAATTGGTTTGCCAAAATATCTTATAAACCGTGCAAAAACATTGGTTGATGAAAATCAATTTCGCCTTGATAAATTATTAACCCGCACTGAAAAGGATCTGCAGGTTTTAAATAAAGAAAAAAAGGAATTAGAAACATTATTGACAGAAAACGAGCAATTAAAAAAACAATTATTAAACCAGCTTAACAAAGAAAAACACAACCAGCATGTTGAATTATTAAAGCATCAGAATAAAATTACAGAAGACAGAATTGCCTATTTGAAAGATATGGAACGTAAGTTGAAGCAGGTTGTATTAGAATGGAAAAAAGCAGAAAATAAAAATGAAGTAGTAAAGCAAATACAGGAAATGTTGTTTAAAGGCAAAGAGAAGCAAATTAAAAATAAATTTGCAAAAAAAATAGAATCTAAATACCGGGAATTGCAAACACCAGTTTCGGTAGGATCAAAAGTGAAAATGAAAAAAAATTACCAGGTTGGTGAAGTAAAAGAAATTCGCGGTAAAAGAGCTGTTGTTCAAATTGGTGCGTTGCCAATGAATATTGATTTGAATGATTTGGTAGCAGTTGAAGAAAAATAAAACCACCAGAATTAATTAACCTATTATATGCCCGCATTTACAAAAGTTCTTTTTATTGATGATGATTATATCACTATCAATATTTGTGAACGTATGATGAAATTAACACACTTTTTTAATGAATTTGTTTCAAAAAGAGATGGGCTGCAGGCTAAAGAATATTTGCTGGATAGTTTATCTGAACTGCCTGATATTATTTTTGTTGATTTGCACATGACCGTTATGAACGGGTGGGAATTTCTTGAATGGTTCCAGGAATGGTCGCAATCTGAAAATGTTGATATTCCTGTATATGTGCTTTCATCCAGTTTATCAAAAGAAGATTTTGAACAGGCTTATGTGTTTAAGGTTAATGGCTACATTGTAAAACCAATGACTGCCGAACACTTAAGCGCGATTTGCGCTAAATATTCCATTTAATTTTTATCTGCACGTATTTAAAACTTTGCCGGTTATTGCAACTGTTTACCTTTGCCGCGCTTTTTAATTTTATAAATTATTAAAAGAAAACGATGGCTTCCAAAACAGATACATTTCAATCACCTGATTATTTTTTATTAGATGAATTGCTTACTGAAGAGCAGAAACTTGTTCGTGAAACGGTGCGCAGTTATGTAAAAAAAGAAATTTCGCCGGTTATTGAAGATTATGCTCAGCGTGCAGCATTTCCTGAGTTTATTGTAAAGCAATTGGGTGAACTGGGTTGCTTTGGTCCTACTATTCCTGCTGAATACGGCGGCGGCGGCCTGGATTATATAAGTTACGGATTAATGATGCAGGAGCTGGAACGCGGCGATAGTGGCGTACGCTCTACCGCAAGTGTTCAGGGCAGTCTTGTAATGTTCCCGATTTATGCTTATGGAAGTGAAGAGCAGCGTAAAAAATATTTACCAAAACTTGCAAGCGGCGAGTGGCTGGGTTGTTTTGGTTTAACTGAACCAGATTTCGGCAGCAACCCCGCAGGCATGATCACCAATTTTAAAGATGATGGTGATCATGTTATTTTGAACGGGGCTAAAATGTGGATCAGTAATGCACCATTTGCACAGGTTGCTGTGGTTTGGGCAAAAAATGAACAAGGCGACATTAAAGGGTTAATTGTTGAACGCGGTATGGAAGGATTTTCAACACCAACAACACATGGCAAATGGAGCTTGCGTGCAAGTGCAACCGGCGAGTTGGTTTTTCATGATGTACGCGTGCCAAAAGCAAATATTTTTCCAAATGTAAAAGGATTAAAAGGCCCGTTGGGTTGTTTAAGCAAAGCACGTTATGGAATTTCATGGGGTGCATTAGGTGCAGCAATGGATTGTTACGATACCGCTTTACAATACGGCAAAGAACGCATACAGTTTGATAAACCGATAGGCGCTTTCCAGTTACAGCAAAAAAAACTGGCGGAAATGATAACAGAAATTACCAAAGCACAATTGCTTGTATGGCGGCTTGGCGTGCTGATGAATGAAGAAAGAGCAACGCCGGCACAGATCAGCATGGCAAAAAGAAATAGTTGTGAGATTACGGCCAATATTGCAAGAGATGCACGAGCAATGCTTGGCGGTATGGGAATTACCGGCGAATACAGTATTATGCGCCATATGATGAACATTGAAAGTGTGCTTACTTATGAAGGTACGCATGATGTGCATTTGCTGATTACTGGTATGGATGTTACGGGATTTAATGCATTTAAATAACCCGGTAAAATTTTATCTGCTTATTAAGTTACTTCATTCAACGCATTTCTTGTGCGGATACTTCTGCTTTTTCACTTCAATAAAACACGTTCAACGCTAAAAAATAAGCACTCACCAAATTCTATTATTACATAAAAGAAATGCCAGGCATTTTTATGCTGATGCATACGAACTTAGATTTTAAATCCGCAACCAAAAACAAAGGAAATGACAGACATTGAGAAGTACTACAACGAGGAAATCAAATCGTTTGCAGGACAACCATTTCACCAGTTAACAGAAAAGCAGATAAACTGCATAAAAACCAGCTTTAGTTTTATTTTCTGGAAATGGACAAAACACATGTCAGAAGTAAAAAATGGAGTAAAAAAACGTTTTTCTTTTTAAGACAGGTTTATACTGCGCGATTTACAAAAGGCAGGCGAGATACTATCTACCTGCCTTGTTTTTTATATATGGTATTAATTACTTCATGAAATAATTTTGTAAATCCATTTTTGTAAAATAATTATCAACAGTCTTATTCAATATTCAATCTGAAATCTGCAATTACTAACTTGCCACTGTGAAAATATTTTTAATTGGTTTAATGGGAAGTGGTAAAAGTTATTGGGCTGATAAATTAAGCAGCTTATTAAATATTCCTGCATTTCATTTAGATGATGAAATAGAAAAAGCAGAACAAAAAACCGTTGCAGAAATTTTTTCTGAAAAAGGTGAAGATCATTTCAGGCAAAAAGAAAATGAAGTTTTGAAAAGTTTTTCTGCTAAAGAAAATTTTATACTCTCAACCGGAGGCGGTGCGCCTTGTTTTTATGATAACATGAATTGGATGAACAATAATGGTATAACCATCTGGATTGATGAGCCTGTTGAAATAATTGCAGAAAGATTACAAAAAGAAAAATCGCACCGGCCTTTGATAGCAACTGTTGAAGATAATAACCTGGAATATTTTCTTACACAAATGCGTGAAAAACGCAATTCATTTTACTCGAAAGCAAAATATTATTTAACCGGTAATAACATAACTGAAAAAGATTTTTTGAAAATAATTTCAACACATGAATAAAACTTATTTAATAACCGCTGCAATACTCGGCGCTCTTTCTGTAATACTTGGCGCCTTTGGTGCGCATGGTTTAAAAACAAGAATGAACGCTGAAGCATTTGATATTTTTGAAACCGCTGTTAAGTACCAGTTCTATCATGTATTTGCATTGCTGGCCGTTGCAATTATATCACAGTATATTCCGGGTGGTTTTATTAACTGGAGCGGCAAATGTTTTATTGCAGGCATAATTCTTTTTTGCGGCTCTTTGTACTTGCTTTCTTATTTTAAAATGATGGGTAACCAGCAAATGAACTGGCTTGGCGCTGTTACGCCTTTTGGTGGTTTATGTTTTATTGCAGGCTGGCTTTTGTTGGCAATGGCTGCCATTAATCTTAATAAATCTTGAAGGTTTTAAAACCTTCAAGATTTGGATTTAGAACATGCTGAAATTTTCCATTGCAGAATAATCAAAAGGTACACTGACAAAGATTCCGCCTTTACCAACTTTTGTTGATCCCTTTAACTCAATCAAAACCTGTTTTGATAATAAAGTGGTGAAAGCATTTTTATAAACATTTTTCATATCAACATTCATAGAAGAAGGAATAGCAAACTCGCTGCGTTTGGCAATATGCATCACTGTATCCAGCACATATTTTCCAAGATAATTATGGTTGATGTACACATCGCAGGTTACATTTCTTAAATCAACCCCAAAATTATTCGGATTAAAATATACCAGTTCCAAACTTATCTTACTATTCACCAAACCAATGCTGTCTATCTTTAGATTTTGCATGCCACGGTATTCAAATGATTGAGGCTTGTTGCAGGCAGTGATTAATACTATAAAAGAAAGCAGTAAAACAAATAAACGCATTTTCAAAAGTGAAGAAGCAGGAGAGAAGTATCAAATTTTAAACCCCAAATTTTTATTAATTCGTAAAAAAATATCACGATCCAGAAAAAATTACCTGCCCTGATTATTTACAGCAATCGCTGAATCTAATTATTTTATCAAGGTGTAATTAATGAACAAAGCAATAAATTTTACTATGTTTGAGCCATGAAAAAAATGCTTGTAATATCACTCCTTTTATTAGGTTGCTCAGATCCAAAAATCAAAATTATTCAAAGGCAAAAAGAAATACTTAAAGAGAAGAATGTTATTGATGAAAAATTAAATGCAGCTAAAGACAGCTCGATGCCGTCATCAATGCAATTAAAAGAATGGGATTCTTTATATAACGTCGAAAATGCTTTGAATAGTGAATACGACTCGCTGCAAAAAGAATTGAAAAAATATTAAGCTGCTCTATAACATTCTGCAATCCCGGTGTTTTGCATTATGCTTTATCTAATCGCTTTAAAACCACCTGCCTTCTTTTTTTCCAGGAAGATATTGGTTCAGGTTCATACATATTGTTGCCTTTTTTATCAACCAAACCTGTTGATTTCATTAATGCCTTACTGAGTTTTGATATAGTTGCATTTGCCTTAGGTTTAGATTTCCTGTTATTATAAGCCTGCTGAATATTTTTAACAGCCATATCTATAATATGCAGTTCTTCTTTATACAATTTTTCTTTCCTGTAAATTATCATTAAGCGGTTGTAAGCAAGCGTATCTGCAGGCTCAAGGTTTATTGCCTGCTTATAATTATTTATTGCGGCGTTAACGTCCTTCTCCTGTTCGGCTTGTTTGGCTTTATTCATCAGATCATAATATGTAAGTCGCGCTGCCTGCATACCTGCCAACCTGGTTAATTTTTAAGATAAAAAATTGGAATTTGTACTAATCATCTGGCCGTTTAATGAATATGATTTTATTGGGTTAATCCATCCCGTTTTATCTAAAGATAGTTCTGTATTTATTTCTGTTTGTTATAGATGCTTCCAGCCAGGTATAAAAAAGTTCTTTAAATTTTCAATGTAAATTTACTCATATTCTGAATCTACCTTATCAATATAACACCACATCCAGTTAGAACTGTTTCCTTCAAAATTCTCCTGCACGACTAAGAACTTTTAGATTAGTAATTAAAGGCTGCACAAGTCATGCGCATCTTTTAAATAATTTAAGAAATAGAGTACATTTATACATCATCTGAAAAAAACACCGCAATAAGCCAACCTGTTATGGGCGAAAAGGGACTATATTATCCCGTTGTACGCAGAATAATTACTATTGTTTCTTTATTGGTAATTATAAGTGGCTTTCTGGCCGTTTACTATTTGGTTTACCTGCCGCAGGAGCACGCGTACTACAATTTAAGAACCTTCAGGGTGTTGCATGAAATAGCACAAAATTTTCAGCAGCGTGTTGAAAATTACGGAACGGTTTACAGCAATACGTACATAAGCCAGAAATATAAAGACAAGGGCTTATGCAACCTTGCTGTACTAAAAGATACAAGCCACAAAAAAGATTTTGATGAAGCCTTCCGGCTATCTTTTACCGGCGATGTGAAGCGGAATGATAACTTCCATTCCAGCAAAACCATAAAGCAGGATTCTGTTTTTTATAAAGTAACTAAAATAGGTACAGCGTATAAAAAAACTGATAATAAAAAAGATACCGTAAAAAATAACGCAACTGACTCCTGTGTTTTTAAACAGGGAAGATCTTTGAGTGATATACTTCAGCCGCTGATCTCTATTCATGCTGATGTTTTTGAATCTGTGCTTTTAATAAAACAAACTGCAGATGCAAACAACCGGTATGATTCTATATTATACGAAAGTGAAAAATCAGACATAGCGAATATTAATGCAGATTCCCTTTTTAAAAACAAGAGCATAGAAGAACCGGTTATAACTGACCTTAATATAGAAGGCGTTTCATATAAACTGTTCGTGCTGCCTTTTAAAATGCATGGCGAACCAAAAACTTTTATACTGGCAGGTATTGTGCCTTATGACGCTTATCGCGAACAATCGCAAAACATACCTGTGTACCTGCTTTTATCAGTATGTTTTGTATTGATAATATTGCTTGTTGCATTGCCCTTTCTAAAAATATTTTTCTTAAGTGCCGAAGAGAATATAAAACTCAATGATGTACGGGCCATAATAACAGTAATTTTTGTTGTACCGTTTTTTGTAACGCTGGTAATAGCCGGCATATTAATATCAATGGATACTGATAAGTTCACTAATAAAACTTTAGCATCCCTTCAATATAATGTGCAGAAGAATTTTTATAATGAACTAAAAGATGCTATTCACCAGGCAAAACACTATGACAGTGTTATGAAGGCGCCGTCAGATTTTATAACGGTTGCAGATACTACAGGTAAAACAAAAATTGATTCAGCTATTCTGCGAAAAATAAGTAAGTATGATAGTTTAGTAAACATTAATAACCGTGACTCTTCATCAGGTAAAGACAACCGCTCGCATAGAGATTCTATTGATCTCAAAGACATCTTTTTTTATCCTCAATATTATAAGAACATAACAAGCCTTCATTGGATGGATGCAAATGGAAATGATATTGCTGCCTGGAATTTTAATAAACTTCCTGCAAGTTATTTCAGAGTGGCAGACAGGCCTTACTTCCAGGAAATTAAATACAATAAGGGTTATATTTTAAAAGACTCGATCGCCGGTAATGAAGATAATATAGACACATTCAGCGTACTGCCGGTGCTTTCCCGTCTTACAGGTGAATACATTTTTAATATTGCAATACCCAGTAATACAAAAATTACAAAAGATAAAAAATCAATAGCAGTGGGTGTTTCATCAAAAATGTATTCCGTGTATAATACCATTGTGCCCGCCGGTTTTGCCTTTTGTATTATAGATGAAAAAGGAAATATTGTTTGCCACTCAGATACAGCAAGAAGCCTGCAGGAAAATATATTTGAAGAATGCAGTGATAGTTTTGCCTTACGCAGCATTATTAATCATAAGGATATTACAATGCGGGAAATGAATTTATATGAGCAACCGGTAAAAATGCTTATAAAACCTTTACCTGGATTGCCCTATTACCTTGTTACTTACTACAATAAAAGAGGAAGTTATCTATACATTTTTCACATACTGGCATTTGTGTTTATCTGCGAGGCGGCTTTACTTTTTTTTGTTTCGCTATTCTCTTATTTTATAATGCTGAGTGATAAAAAGAATTCTAAATTATTCTTTACACATTCTACACTTAGCTGGTTAAAGCCATCGCCTGATAAAAAAAATTACTATATTAAAAACTCCATCCAGTTTATTACGTGCTTATTTTTTACCGGCATTATTTGTTTACTCTTTGCCGGTAATGCAGAAGACTATTATTTATACACGCTTAATGCAGGCTTATTGCTTCCGCTGTTTTCAGTTACCAGTTATTATATTACTAAAAATGCAAGAACTTTTTTTCAAAATGAAAAGCCCGGGCGGCATTTTACAAAAGCACAGTATTTAAAGTTTCTTGGTAGCATGCCTAATATTTTAATACTGTATTTTGTATCAATAATCATTTTTATACTGCTTCAAAGTGTTCTTTTTTTTAACAGGCGCTGCGAGCCGCATATTGTATTAGAAACAGCCATACTGGTATTGGTAATATTAATACCATTTATAGTAAGCTTTATTGCAGGCATACATTTAAATAAGAAAATACAGAGAGATCAAAAACCTGGAACAACACCTGCAGAAAAAGATACCGGTTATTTATTTCATTTTATTGTTTCATTACTGCTTGGCGTAACACTAACAAGCATAATACCTTCAATGATTTTTATAAGTTATGCTTTTCGTGAAGAAAAAACATACCAGTTGCAGGCTTTTCAAATTGATCTTGCAAAAAAAATACAGCAAAGAAGAACGGATATAAACCCAAGGTTATGGCAAACAAAACTGAATGTATTTCCGTTAAATGATACACCTAACGTGTTTAATAATGCCGCCAATGAATACGTAAATACATTGAAGTTTGAAAAAAGCAAAGGTATTTACCTGCTTAGAAATGATTCTATTAAACAGCTTGATAGTTATAAACCTGTAGAAAAAAAGATAAACTGCTCACCATTTTACAAAAAGGTTACGCAATACCTTTTTCTGCCGCCGGATCATGACGAATTTTTTGACGGCCTGACTAATGAAAATTATTACTACTGGCAAAATTATTCTCATAACAACAATGATAGTGATGTTTTGGCTTTAACGTATAACAACTACACAGACAACCGGAAGCCGCCTGCATTTTCATTAACGGCTGTATATCCGCATCCGCAGCTTTTTAAAGAGTTTACGTCAACATATATAAGCCTTATTATTCTGCTGGCTTTATTTATGATTGTATTTTATAAGATTATTTATTCTGTTTCCATAAGATTATTTCTTGTAGGTTTTTTCGAAGAGATAAACGGCAAACCCGGAGACAAACCTGATAAAGAATTACAAAAACAAATCTATGCACAGCCAAATCTTATAAAAAACATACAGGACATTCTGGGTACTAAGAGAGATATAAATTTTAAAACAATACGTGATATTGAAGATGAGAAAATAAGCGACAAGGATGATGCAGATGGATTTATATTAGAACTACATTTTGCATTATTGGGCGTATATGAAAATTTATGGAATAGTTGTACAGATACACAAAAATATACGTTGTACGACTTTGCAACAGATGGATTTACCAACTATAAAAAAGTGCTCACTTTACATCAATTGTATAAAGCAGGATTGATTATAAAAGCCCCTGATGGTAACATAACGCTGGTAACAAAAAGCTTCCGCAATTTTCTTATAACCAAAGAAACGTCGAACGAAATAAAAATATTGAACAAACAGGGCAAGAGGGGTTCATGGGGCAGTTTACGCACAGTGTTTTATATTGTATTGATTGCAGTGGCAATATTTATTTTTCTTTCTCAGGAAGAAGCTTCTAAAAGATTAATAACCATTGTTACATCATTGGGCGCTTTATTGCCCGCTATGCTAAAGCTTTTTGATAAGAGCAGCTTACCGGCGTCATCATCTGCTAAAAGCAATGAATAGCGTTTATATTTTCAGCATATATTTTAGGTGTTTGCTATATAAAATCTCCAAAACAATCAGCCTTTTGATTGCTAAAAAAATTTACAGTTTGTTTATAAGTAGGTAACAGCCACGTAACACATATAACCAAATTTTGCAAAACCCGTTCTATGCAAAAACGATCTGTTGAGATTGTAGTAATGAGTGATCTGCATTTAGGCACATACGGTTGCCATGCCCAGGAAATAGTAAATTACCTTAAAAGTATTCAGCCGCAAATACTTATTCTTAATGGTGATGCGATTGATTGCTGGCAGTTTGCCAAACATTATTTTCCGCCTGTACACATGCAGGTTATAAAAGAAATTTTTTCTTTGTTATCAAAAGGCACACAGGTTATTTATATAACAGGCAACCATGATGAAGTATTAAGACGATGGAGCCCGTTGAACATGGGAAAATTTTCACTTACTGATAAAGTAATGCTGGAAATTAACGGCAAAAAAACCTGGATATTTCATGGTGATGTTTTTGATGCCACTACAAAAAGCAGCGCAAAATTGTTAGCAAAACTTGGCGGGCATGGTTATGATTTTTTGATCCTGATTAACCGCTTTATCAACTGGTGTCTTATACTTGCAGGTAAAGAAAAAATGAGCTTTAGTAAAAAGGTAAAGAACAGTGTAAAGAAAGCAGTGAAATGGATCTCAAATTTTGAACAAACAGCAGCGGAGCTTGCAATTGAAAAAGAATATGATTATGTAATATGCGGGCATATTCACCAGCCGCAACATAAAGTAATAGAAAACAAATTTGGAAAAGTAATTTACTTAAACAGCGGCGACTGGATTGAAAACCTTACTGCACTTGAGTTTGAGAATAATGAATGGAAGATGTATCAATATAACAGGAAAGAATTTTCTTCATTAGAAAAAGATACTTCAGATTATATAGTTCCTGAGTTGAATGTTATACCAGATGAAGTGACCATGTTTATAAATTCTCTTAACTTATCCCCGCGCAAAAAAAACAGGAAAAAAATAATTTGATTAGTGAAAATAGTAACCGAAGAATTGTAGTATTTGTAATACAACAGGCTGAGTTATTAAATAATTAGATAATTAAGTTTTTAAGCTTACTTACGTATTGCTGAATAAATTCTTCTTTACGTTTTAACCTGTATTGCATTATAAATCTTGGATGTGGTAAAGGTTTAATTCTTTGAAACCAATTGTGTACTGCATTTAATTTTTGCAGGTATTTTAAATTTTCTCCTTCGCCAATGCAATAACAAACATCAGTTTTTAAACCAAATGCAATTTGCTTATTCATGCAATCAATAATAAATGGCTCAATGCGCTTGAGTAGATCTTTATCATCATAATAATTCAAATTCTTTCCCTGTTTTACAAAACCTAAAGGGCTTACAGCAGAAATATAAAATTTTTTATAAAATGTTGAAACGCCGCCAAAAGCTTCAATCATTTCATAAATAAATACAGAAGACAATTCCTGTTTCTTGTCAAAATTATTTTGAATGCTGCAAATTTTTTCCAAACGAATTGGATCTGTAAATGGAATTCCTGTAACGCCGCCACCAAATCTCCCGGGATTTATTCCTAGTAATAAATGACGCTTATTGTTATCAGCATAATATTTTTCATAGAATGAACTACAGATTTGTTTTACATCTTTGCGCTTATGCGCGTCAAGCACTTCAACGTCTTTTGGTAATTTAAATGGAATCTGCAGGTTGAAAAAAAAGTGGAGGATATTATCGGCAAAATTCATCAAATCAAATAACGAATTTTTCAGGACATTTTATAAATGCACATTATTTCTGCAAAAGCAAGAAAAGAAAAAGGAAAAGTTTATAATTCACCTACAATTTGTGTGCAAGTGATGTCAGTAAGAATCATTCGAAGCTGATCTTTCACTTTTACAATATGCATAACCAGTTTCGATTCTTTGCAGGAATGTAAGAATTCTATAATCTCTGTAAATCGGGGATTCTCACTTCCTTTTACTGCTTTGTGAGACTCGTTTCGTAACTGAAATAAACGCAACAATTTTTTAGTTTCCTGCGGTGTAGATTCAATATAATCTTTTATATCGTGAAAATCTTCCACCAGCTTTCTCAAAAATTTTTGATAATAAATTTTTGATAATTTCTCTAAATTAAGAATGTGCATTGCGGGACTTTTATGTTGTGAATAATGAAGTTTCCGGGTTAAGCAATCCAATTTGTGCAAGTACCAATTGCATAGGAAAGATATATTTTATCTTATTGATAATAATACATTTTTTTCCACATAACAATTTGATAATACAAAACATTTGGCTTCCATTTACTTTTCCCCTTCAAGCCTGGCAAGTTCGCCTTCATCCAAACCATCTCCCGGGTCAGGCGGTGGCGTAAGATCAAGGTCTTTTTCCATATCTTCTTCAGCGGCTTTTTCTGCGGCTTTTGTATTGTTAGAAACTTTTTGCAGCTTCAATATTTCTTCGTCTTGTTGTAATTTTTTATCCATAAGATTTATCTAATAATAATCGTGCCTGATTAATGTGCTTCCAGCCAATTATCGCCAATGCCTAACTCCGCTTCAACAGGAACGTCAAATGGTAATGGTAACGCAGCTTTCATATTGTTTAATATCAATGGTTGTAATATTTCGAGCTCTTCAGGCACTGCATCAAATACCAATTCATCGTGCACCTGCATAATCATTTTACTTTTTAAATTTTCTTTGCACAGCGTATCATGAATTTTTATCATCGCCATCTTTATCATATCGGCAGCCGTGCCTTGTATGGGTGAATTAATCGCATTTCTCTCTGCATAGCCACGTACTGTGAAGTTGCCTGAATTTATATCACGTAGCCAGCGCTTTCTGCCCATTAATGTTTGCACATAACCATGTTCGCGGCAAAAATTTATCATGTTATCCATGTACTTTGTAATGCCGTTAAATTCTTTTTTATAATTGTCAATAATTTCTTTCGCTTCACTTCTGCTGATGCTTAAATTATCTGCCAAACCAAACGCGCCCTGCCCGTAAATAATTCCAAAGTTTACGCTCTTTGCTTTATAGCGCATTTCTTTAGTTACATCTTTTGCATCAACGTTAAAGACCTTTGCTGCAGTTGCTGTATGAATGTCTGCATTGTTGCGAAAAGCTTCACACATATTTTTATCGCCGCTGATAGCTGCTACAATTCTTAATTCAATCTGCGAATAATCTGCGCTGATAATTACATTCCCATTTCGCGGAATAAATGCTTTACGAATTTCTTTACCGCGCTCTGTTCTTATAGGAATGTTTTGCAGGTTTGGATTATTACTAGCCAATCTTCCCGTTACTGCAACCGCCTGCCCATAAGTTGTGTGAACGCGACCTGTTTTTTTGTTGATTAATAAAGGCAGTGCATCAACATACGTTGATTTCAATTTTGTTAATTGGCGATATGCTAAAATATCTGCAACAATCGGATTTGAATGCGCCAGTTTCATCAACACATCTTCTCCGGTTGCATACTGACCGCTTTTTGTTTTTTTAGCTGAAGCAAGATTCAGTTTTTCAAACAACACTTCGCCTAATTGCTTTGGTGAACCAATATTAAATTTTACACCTGCACCAGCATACACAGCTTGCTCAGCCTGGTAGGCTTCGCGTTCCAGTTCTTTTGAATAATTTAATAAGAAGGGTACATCAATCATTACGCCTTCAAATTCCATATCGGTCAACACTTTCACTAAAGGATTTTCTACTTCATAAAAAACTTTTTCCACATCTTTTGTTTTTAATAAAGGATGTAATGAATGCTTTAACTGTAATGTTATATCTGCATCTTCAGCGGCATAATCAACCAGCTTTGCAACTTCAACATCACGCATGGTACCTTGTCCTTTGCCTTTCTTGCCAATCAATTCTTCAATGTGAACAGGTTCATAATTTAAAAATTGTGCGCTTAGCAAATCCATACTGCGCTTGCCATCCGGATCAACTACATAATGTGCAAGCATTGTATCATATACTGCACCTTTTATTTCACGGTTATACCATTTCAATACAAGCAGATCATATTTTATATTATGACCGATCCATGTTAAGTCAGGGTTTTCAAACAAAGGTTTTAAAAGTTCAAGCAAATTACAGGTTGCTTCATATTCATGACTACAGGTAACAAAATAAGCTTCGCCTGGTTTATATGAAAAACTCATTCCAACCAACTCCGCCTCGTTTGCATCAATGCCTGTTGTTTCTGTATCAAAACAAATTTCTGTTTGCTGCATTAATGTATCAACAAGATTTTTGATCTTTTCTTCATCATCAACTAAAACATATTTATGCTCAACGTTGTTTATATTTTTTGAAGCGTTTAAACCAGATAGATCTGTTTCGTTGTCTTCTTCCTTTTCAATTGCTGTTCTTATTGCAGCACTTTCAATAGCATTGCCAAACAGATCTGTCTGCACACCAACAGGTGCTGTTCCAAACACATTAAAATCATCACCCAAAATCCTTTTACCCAATGTTTTAAATTCAAGCTCAGCAAACACTTCAATCAGTGCAGGTTTATTCCATTCTTTCAAACAAAAATTTTCTTCATGAAACTGTACGGGAACGCTGGTAATAATGGTTGCAAGTTTCTTACTCATGATTGCGGATTCTTTTCCATCAACAATCTTCTTTCCTAAAGCACCTTTAATATTTTCCGCATTGGCAACCACATTTTCAACATTACCATATTCTTTTAAAAGTTTGGCTGCGGTTTTTTCACCCACACCGGCAATACCAGGAATATTATCAACAGCATCACCCATCAAACCTAAAATATCAATTACCTGGTCAACAGTTTGTATATCCCATTTTGCACAAACTTCTGCCGGTCCCATAATTTCAATGCTTCCACCCTGGTAACCCGGCTTATAAATTTTCACACCATCACGCACCAATTGTCCGTAATCTTTATCCGGTGTAACCATGTATACATCGTAACCCGCATCATGCGCCTGCCATGCCAATGTGCCAATTACGTCATCGGCTTCATATCCTTCCACACCAATGCATGGAATATTAAAGCCTTCAATAATTTTTTTTATATCAGGAATAGCTTCCATCAGATCTTCCGGCGTTTCCTGGCGGTTGGCTTTATAGTCAGCAAAATCTGTGTGGCGTTCTGTTTTTCCTTCCACATCAAAACATACAGCAAGATGCGTAGGCTTTTCTTTGTTGATAAGGTCAATTAATGTATTCGTAAAACCAAATTGTGCATTGGTATTTTTTCCTTTTGATGTAATACGCGGATTACGTATGAGCGCATAATAAG
>JABDGW010000004.1 GCA_013285855.1 Bacteroidota bacterium | reverse complement strand
GTGGTGCTATTAAATCAAAAGGCGGAATATTTACCTGGAAGATTTTTTTGTTATTTAAATTTTCCATTTCATAATTTCCAAACATACGGCCAAGTTCGCTGCGAAGGTTACAGCCGCTTACATATTGAAACTGCTTGCCGGATTGTAAAACAGGTTGTACGCCAACAACACCTTCACCTTCTACATCGCGATACTCACCATTACTGTCAAATATATTCCAGCTTCGGCGTAATAATTTTATACTAAAGTCATTATGGTTCTCAATTGTAATACGGTAAGCAAACATAAATTCACTATTGGCAGGGTTGCTGTAGTCTGCCTGGTAAAAACTTTCAACACTAATTTCAACACCTTCAGAAATCTTTGAAGTCATTTTAGTTGTTTACAGGAATAAAGATAAGTATTTGAAATAAAAATGCAGATCATTTGATAACTAAAAATAAGGTTGCATATTTTTAGTTCTGATTTTTTAGTTAATTGTGCAGGTTATTACTGATATATGATTACAGAATCATATTTGGCTTACACAAAATGTTGAAAAAGCTATCATTTCATCACGATGCGGAATAAGCATAAATATCAACAACTGTTTTAAATTTAGAAGTACCAATTATTTTTTGTGCAGAATTGATGTCGTTTTTTGCCGGCACAAAACCTGTATTACGAATAAAGTTTTCATCACCATTAGCCAGGCTGCTTATATAATTGGCTGTAAGTGTAAATGCGGCATCCCATTGTATAACTGCATTTTTTACAACATTATTATTTCCCGTAAGTGCCGCCTTCAGCGCAGTTGATAAATCATCATTAATAATACGCAATTCTTTTACAGGCACAGGAAGGTTTAAGTAATTCAACTGTTCTTCCTTATCTTTTGCAACAAGTATAGATAACGCATTTATAACATGGGCGCCAAATATGGGTTTCTTTGCTGTTTTTTGTAGTTTGAAAGAAAGCGAGGCGTGTACAATTTTCTGCATAAGGTTTATTTTGGATATAATAAGTTTTGTGGAAAACGCAATAATTTTTTAAACATTGCATACACATGAAGAATGTTTGAACAAATGAATATTCCAAACGGACATATTATTAGCCTGTTAAAATAAATATTAGAATAGTGTTGTACCTGAAAATGCCGTACAAAAATGTATTTACCTTCACTCATCATATAGTTATAAAAATTTTTAATTGATATGAAGGAAGCAAAGGAAAAATTGCGTGTTGATAAATATCTCTGGAGTATCCGCATTTTTAAAACACGTGCACAGGCATCGGAAGCGTGTGAAAAGAGCAGAGTAAAACTAAATGATACAGCGGTAAAAGCATCAAAAAATGTAACTGCCGGAGATATTTATATTATTAAAGCAGAAGAAAGAAAATGGGTAATACAGGTGGTTGATTTATTACATCACCGTGTGCAATACAGCGAAGCGATAAAATATTATATTGATCTTACACCGCAGGAAGAAAAAGATACAACGCAGGTGCAGGCTTCCAGTTTTCATACAGGAAAACGTTTAAGCAAAATAGGAAGGCCTACAAAAAAACAAAGAAGAGATTGGGAACAGGTTACTGATGACTAATGATCTTCTGAAGCACGTTGTTGAGTGTATATTTGCCTGATGAAGATTGACATTCTTACTGTATTGCCTGAACTGCTGGAAAGCCCGTTAAACCACAGCATAATGAAAAGAGCGCAGGAAAAAAAACTGCTTTCAGTAAACACTTTCAATTTACGCAAATGGGCAATTAATGAATACGGCCAGGTTGACGATTATCAATATGGTGGTGGTGCAGGCATGGTAATGATGTGTGAACCTTTGGCAAATGCTATCGAAGAATTAAAAGTACAAACGGAGTATGATGAAATAATTTACCTCACACCAGACGGAAAAATGTTTAATCAAAAAACAGCGAATCATCTTTCTCTGCAAAAAAATTTATTAATTATCTGTGGTCATTATAAAGGTATTGACCAGCGCATACGCGATAATTATATAACAAAGGAAATTTCTGTTGGCAATTTTGTTTTAAGCGGCGGCGAACTTGCTGCTGCCATTGTTGTTGATGCAATAGGAAGATTAATTCCCGGTGTATTGAATGATGAAACTTCAGCTTTATTTGATTCTTTCCAGGATGATCTGTTAGCCCCACCCGTTTATACAAGACCTGCAGCATTTAAAAACTGGAAAGTGCCTGATATTTTATTAAGCGGAGATCAAAAAAAAATTAATGAATGGAGATATGAACAGGCCTTACAGCTAACAAAATTAAAACGTCCGGAGTTATTGAAGGATGATGATGATGACGCATCTTAATTTCAGAATGCACTATAATATCGTTATAGATATAAATAGATCAAAAGGATCTAATTCTTTTTAAATGGAAATAAACACCATTGAAACTAACAATCATTAAATCCTTATTAACTGTAATAAAATCGTATAGAAAATTTGGAGAATTATCATCTGAATACTTTGGGTTTTCACAATCAATTTCAATAATTCTTATGCTGTCTGATTTTATCTTCAAGGTTGCCTTGTCTATTCGACTCTCATAAAAATATTGATCAGAATTTTGAATAGTTGATTTGAAAATTGGCTGATTGCAGGTATCATTAATAACTGTTGCTAAATCTGGTTTCAAAGTTATTGTTTTACCAATATATTTTTTAGCTTCCTCGTCGGTAAGTGCAGATATATAACCTGGTGTATAACTAATAATTTTCCAAGAGCCATATATACTTACGGTATCAGTTTGCGTTGACCGCTTATTATAGCCGGCCTTAATGCTTTTATTATTAAAAAATCCAATTGTTGTATAGAGAAATAGTGATGTTATTAATATTCGGTTCATATCCATTTCCAATTACTTCGCTATCTAATGCTAAAACTTCACTGACGGGCATTTCACATTTGTACCATAATCTGAAAACAATCCAATTTTTGTGATAGACAATTCATAAGCGCCAAGTGTTTGGCTGTACGTACCTAACCCGGAATTAGTGGCATCATAACTTATAGTTGCAGAAATACTGCTTACAGAAACGCCAACCATAGGTATAAATGCGTCCTTTACGCGGTAATATAACCCACCGATCAACTGTGTTGTACCATCTCCGCTTAAATTGTAATGCGCATTCATACCGCCAACAATTTCTGTTGATTTACTTATTACACTAACATATACATTAGGGTTTACGATCCACTGGTTATTTACTTTAAAACTCCCGTTTAAGAATGTATTGAAGCGCATGGGCACTTTTGTATCAGCTGTAGTGTTTGCAAAAAAGGATTCGCTGGGCATGTTAATATGATCAACACTGAAACCTGCGTTTATATAAGCATTGTCTGAAGGAAAAATTGCATAATTAAGGCCGGCATTCAAATCAAAATACCAAACAGATGTTGCATTAAAAACCTCATTGTTTGGAATAGTTACATCAAAAAACCTTCCGTTCCATTGCGAATTAAAAGTGAGTTTTGTAACATCAATTCTTTTATTCACAGCTCCAATGCCAAAGCCGCCGCTCAACAAACTTTTATATCCTACCAACTGATGATAAGCAACAGAACCATACACTTTAGTACTACTTAAATTACCGCTACCCGCAACATCTTTTAATAAAACCATGCCTGCTCCCATCCATCCGTTTTCAAAACGATTATTAAACATTTGAGCATCGGCCCAGGCACTCATAGTTTTATATGGATCATCTAAAATACCAGCCCATTGGTTTCGATAATTTATTCCTGCGCGCCAGTCTGCATCAGGCTCAAAACCTGTATTGGCAGGGTTGGTTAAAAGCGGTGCATTAAAGTATTGCGAAAAATGTAAATCCTGTGCTGCTATGTAATTAAACACCGAGATAAATAAAACAAAGGATAATAAATAACCATCTTTAGAACTTATTTTCATAACAACTTCTCCTTCTATCTTAGTAAAGTTATATCACCTTTTTTGCTATAGCGAGTTCCATCAGTAAAATTTATATTTAAGATGTAAGCATACACATCCTGCGGCTGCAATGCGCCCTTAAAATGGCCATCCCACCCTGTGTTTAAATTAAACGATGTAAATACGAGCTGGCCCCACCTGTTATAAATATTCCACGTCATTTTATCAATACCATAGCCTTTTACAAATATTACATCGTTTGTACCATCACCATTTGGAGAGAAAGCATTAGGTACATCAACCAGTGGTGAAACAATTGCCGTAACCTGCTGGCATGAAGTGTCAGTACATCCATACTGATTAAAAGCAATTAAACAAGCTGCGTAACTGCCTGCTGTATTATAGATATGGCTTACAGGTAACATGCTGGTTGTAATCAGGCTATCACCATCACCAAATTCCCATTTATAATTTACTGCACCAACAGATGTGTTTGTAAAATCATAAGGCGTATTTTCTTTAGGTGTGGTTGGGCTATATGTAAAAGAAGCTGTTGGGCTTTCATGCACCACTATCGTTTCAGTAGTATCATCTGTTGGGTTACAAGTTAAATTATCTGTTGCCGATAATGTTATTGTATACGTTCCCGGGTTTGAATATAAGTGCGTAGGATAGGCAACTGATGAAGTTGTTCCATCACCAAAGTTCCAGACAAAATTTTGACCGCCAAGGGATGTATTATTAAATACAGCGTTATAAGGAGCGCAACCGTTTGGCGGTGTCTCAAACTGCGCCATTAGTATGGATGCAACCCTTAATTGATATACTGCTGAATCAGGTGAATTGCAAAAAGTGGTATCTTCAAGATAAAGCTTTACGTTGTACACACCACTGGCTGCATACTGGTGCGTTAAAAATGGAGCATTTGTTGTAACTACTGTTCCATCACCAAAATCCCAGGTAAAATCATCCGGCTGAAAATTATAACCCGGCGGCGGTATTGAATTATTGTTGAACTGGTAATTAAATGATGCACACGGCGGCAATTTTGTAACTGCCAATGCAAGCTGCGCCCTATTGCTTCTCGCCCTTATTGTTATGTATGAAGTATCGGCTATATTACATGATGCGGAATCAATACTTATTAGTCTTACTTTATAATCCCCAACATTAGGATAAGTATGGCTGGTATTGGGAATGGTAGTAGTTGTGTTTGATCCGTCTCCAAAATCCCACACATATTCTTTACCGAGTGCAAGCGTATCGACAAAATCAACGGTTAATGGAATACACCCGGTACTATCGCGGATAACACCATTAATTGATGTGCGTATAGATGAAATAACACCTGCTAATTCAAAAGCTATTTTTACGGCTGCTTCATTACATAATGCACGTGTTTGTGCCGGATTGCCCGGACTCCAGGAACCTGTTGTAGTTGGAAACACGCCTATTTTATTACAATTAGCGCATACTGCCTGGTAAATTACGCCCCGCCTGTCAAAGCGGCTTGTGCCTCCATCAACATGATCTCCAAACGCATTTGGATCCACCGTTCCGAAATAGCTGCCGAATAACTGGCTATTGGCATCTTTTTCCAAAACAAAAAAGTAAAAATCGCTGCCATCAGTTTGTTTTAAAATTGCATTCGCAGTAATGCTCATTCCTATAACATTCTGTGTGGAGTAATAGCGATCGTTGGCTTTACCGCCCCAACCCGAAACATATACATTGCCACAAACATCAACCAAAAAAGCCGTTGGAGATATATCGGGTATATTAGACCCTTTACCAAAGTTTGCAGAATATATTACCTGCGTTAGATCAGGGTTTAGTTTGCTTATAAACTGTTTACCATTTGCCTGGTTGTTATTGGTGTTGAACGCCGATTTATAAACAGGAAAACTTTGGGTTGTAGTTCCCATAACATAAGGATAGCCATATTTATCCGTTTGAATGCCATACACCATATCATTTCCATTAGTACCTATATAACATGTTTTAATTAAGGTACTTAAATCACTGCTTATTTCGGTAACAAACCCGTCTACTTCTCCGCCCTGGAAACTACTATGTATTATTCCCTGCGGTGCATTAGTTGCATTGAAGGCCATATCTGTACTTGCAGTTCCTCCTCCTATATATATATTGCCTGTTGTATTACTTATAGAAAGTACAAAAGCTGCGTCATTGCTACTGCCGCCTAATAAGGTACACATATAAACATTTGATAGGTCAGTTGAAGTTTTTATAAAAACTCCATCCTGCAGGCCGCTCAAACTTTTTTTAAATGCATTTGGTGAAGTTTGAAAATCTTTTGACTGTGTACAACTTGCCAGGTAAATGTTATCCAGGTAATCTGTAATCACTTCACTTCTTGCATCATCTCCATAATTCCTGCGTGTAGTTTGAATGCCTTCTGAAACATATTTGGGAGCAACATTTACACCATCTGAACCAGACCCTCCAAACTTGCGCGCTGACAAAAGCGTTCTTCCATCTGCACTCAATTTTGCAAGAAAAATATCAAAGCCTCCGCCGGCACCATAAGTAGGAATTGTTACAGGAAAATCTACTGAAGTAGTTCTGCCTGAAATAATAAGATTGCCACGTGAATCTACCACTAAGCTATGCGGTTGCTCATCGCCGCTGCCGCCAAGATAAGTTGCATATAAAGCCAGGTTTCCGGTTGGATTAAATTTCATGAGTGCTATATCGCAGGCAATACCTGCTCCTTCAGAGCCATCTCCCCCGGCAAAAACTCCATCATATCCGCCTATATGCCGGGCATCATACCCAGGATCAAATGCAATACCTCCTGCATAAAAATCTCCTGCATTATCATAAGTTGCGCAATAACCCCAAACATCTGAAATGCTGCCTACAAATGTTGAAAATATTTCTGTTGGATCAATTATCAGCGTGCTGTTTTTATCATAATTATCCAGTTTAAAATGAACTGTACTGCCACTAACCTGGTAGCCAACCTTTACTTTTCTTTTCAGATTTTTAACTATTTGATAGCTTGATGGAATACTTTGATAAACATCGCCCACTGAAGTGTGCATAGTAAGGTTTCCATATTTATTCATCAACAAGCCATCAAGCCCATTAAATTGCAATGATATTTTACTTACATCAGCACCGGGCTTTATTATAAGGTCGTATTCTAAATTTCCGTTGTCAGAATAATATCTCAGGTCAACATTCTTATAAATATTTTTATAAGTAACGCCATTGAATATCCTGCATCCTGTTCTCCATTTAGTGCTGTCTTTCCCGATTAAATAATTATTAAAAACACTTAAAGGCTTGTCCGGCTCAACAACAGCGTTTGAATCGGCATTTAAAAAATTTATTTCGTAAGCGTGAGAGTGTAGTATAAACTTGTGTGCAGCTTTTAAAGCATTGCTTTTTTCTGTACTGTCAGCATGCCCGCCGAAATAATCTTCTATTTTTTTAAGCTCATCTTTATTATGCAGAACTACTTTATATCCCGAAGATTTTAAAAACAGAGCACCGCCATTAAGATTTGTTTTGAATTTAATGGATTTATCCCACTGGCCTTTATTTTCAACAAACTGTAAATATTGGGCAGATGTGGTTTGGGTGAGGCCTGCAACCAATACCGCAATCAGTATTAATGAATTCTTCAAAGAAAATTTTTATTAAGTTACGAATAAAACGCTTCTACAATTAAATTTGTTGTCAGGAAATTTTACTCCATGCAGTTTTTCCTTTTTGCGAAAGAAGATAAGTTTTTAATCCATCATTTTTAATTTGCAATAAACCTTCATCTTCATTCAAAATTAATTCTGAATAAAACTTCGCCGCATCAAGCAAATCTTTATCATTGACTAAACTTGCAAGCCTGAAGTTTAACATTCCGCTTTGTTTTGTGCCTTCAATTTCTCCCGGCCCTCTAATCTCAAGATCTTTTTCGGCAATTTTAAAACCGTCATTTGTTGCGCACATAATTTTTAAACGCTCTTTAGCTTCATTATTTAATTTATAAGGCGATAAAAGAATGCAATAACTTTTATCACTTCCGCGCCCAACGCGGCCTCTTAACTGGTGCAATTGCGATAAGCCAAATTTTTCTGCACTTTCAATAACCATTACCGAAGCATTAGGTACATCAATACCAACCTCAATTACAGTTGTACCTACGAGTATTTGTGTGTCGCCGGATTTAAAGCGCTGCATGTTAATATCTTTTTGTTCAGCCGGCATTTTACCATGAATCATGCTGATACTGTATCTATGTTCAGGAAAAAAACTTTTTACCTGCTCATAACCCTGCATCAAATTTTCATAGCTCATCTTTTCACTTTCTTCTATCAGCGGATAAACGAAAAAAACCTGCCTGCCTTTTTCAATTTCAACTCTCACAAAATCCATCACAGAAGCACGTTTTGTCTCAAACCGGTGAACTGTTATTATAGGTTGCCTGCCGGGTGGCAATTCATTAATCACGCTATAATCCAGGTCGCCATAAGCAGTCATTGCAAGCGTTCGCGGAATTGGTGTTGCAGTCATTACTAAAACATGCGGCGGCGTTTCAGCTTTCTCCCAAAGCTTTGCGCGTTGTGCCACACCAAAGCGATGCTGCTCATCAATTACAACCAAACCAAGATTATTAAATTGAACAACTTCTTCAATCACTGCATGTGTGCCAACCAAAATATGTATGTTTCCTTTTTTTAAATCCTGTAATATTAATTTGCGTTCAGCTTGTTTAGTACTTCCGGTTAATAATGCTATGCCTGCGGGCATATCTTTCAAAAGATTTTTTAAACTATTGTAATGCTGCTGCGCAAGAATTTCTGTGGGCGCCATCATGCAGCTTTGATAACCATTATCCGCAGCAATCAACATTACAAGCAAGGCAACAATAGTTTTACCACTGCCAACATCACCCTGCAATAAACGGTTCATCTGGTGCGGTTTTGCTGTATCAGTTCTTATTTCTTTTATTACTCTTTTTTGCGCATTCGTTAATTCAAAAGGCAGGTAATTTTTATAAAATGAATTGAACAACTCCCCTACTTTTTCAAATAATACGCCTTTACTTTTGCGATGCCTTTTGCTGCGGATCATGCCCATTCTTACCTGTGCTAAAAAAAATTCTTCAAACTTTAAGCGGTGCAAAGCTTTTTCAAAATCATGTTGGTTTTTGGGAAAATGAATTGCAGTAAGCGCATCGTATCTTTTTATTAAACTTAATTTTTGTAAAATTTCATCAGGTATGTTTTCAATAATATCTTTTGAAGAAACAAGTGTAAATAAAGCTCCTGTAAGTTTTGCAAGCTGCCGCGCATTTAAACCTTTTGCTTTTAATTTTTCGGTTGTTGGATACACAGGTTCCAGGAACGATTTGCCATTTTTTAACTCAGACGTAAATAACTCAATTTCCGGGTGCATAATCTGCGGCCTGCCATTAAAAAAACCAGTTTTACCATACACAAGATATTGGTTGCCTTCCTGCAAGGTTTTTTGTATCCATTGAATTCCCTGGAACCAGGTTAATTCAACAACACCCGTTTCATCTTCAAGCGTAGCAATCATGCGCTTTGCCTTCCTTTCACCAAGCGTTTCAATTTCTGTTATTTTCCCTGCAACCTGTATATAATCTGTCTGCGGGTTTATACTGGCAATCTTTTCAATTTTTGTACGATCAATATAGCGTAAAGGATAATAATTCAGTAAGTCTTCAAACGTAAAAATGCCCACTTCTTTTTTTAAAAGATCGGCCTTTAAAGGGCCAACTCCTTTTAAATATTCTATCGGTGAGGTTAATATGGATGAAGTTGCGTTGATGTTACAAATATCAGCATAGAACTATTTAACAACAAACGATTAGTTTTGAATTTAAGCGAAACATTCTTCATGTACAATGATTCTTTCCTCGAAAAAAAATTACAGCAACGCAAACAACAAAATGCTTTCAGGCAATTAAGATTGTCCGCGGGCAAGATTGATTTTTGTTCAAATGATTATCTCGGAATTGTGCATAATAATTTATTGAATAAAAAAATTGATCATAATTTAAAAACAGGCTCAACAGGTTCAAGATTATTGGCTGGTAATTATGCCTTAATTGAAGAAACAGAAAAACAAATTGCAACATTTCATAAAGCAGAAGCGGCATTAATTTTTAATTCAGGTTACGATGCAAATATTGGTTTATTAAGCGCTGTTCCGCAAAAAGGCGATACAATTTTATATGACCAATTATGCCATGCTTCTTTAAGAGATGGCATTCGCTTATCCTTTGCACAAAGCTTTTCTTTTGAGCATAACAATCTTGATGAACTGGAAAAAAAAATAAAATCTGCAACAGGCAATGTTTTTATTGTAACAGAATCTGTGTTTAGTATGGACGGAGACTTTTGCCCTTTACAACAACTTGTTTCATTAAGCAAAAAATACAATGCACATTTAATAATTGACGAAGCACACGCTATTGGTATTATTGGTGAAAATGGCAAAGGACTATGCCAGCACGAAAATTTACACAATGAAATTTTTTGCCGCGTTTACACTTTCGGCAAAGCATGCGGCTGTCATGGCGCTGTTGTTACTGGCTCACAACAATTAAAAGATTATCTTATAAATTTTGCACGAAGTTTTATTTATACGACGGCTTTACCGGAGCATTCCGTTGCTGCTATTCAAGCCAGCTATAATACATTCCCTTTTTTAAATGATGAAAGAAAACAACTGCAGAATCTTATTAATTTTTTTCAACAATCGCAGTTAAAATTTCAAAAATTAAATTCATCAACATCCATTCAAATTGTTATTATTCCGGGCAATGATGTTGTGAAAGAGATTGCATTGCAATTACAGGAAGCGGCTTTTGATGTTCGCCCGATCTTATATCCAACCATTCCTTTAAATAAAGAAAGATTGCGCATTGTGCTGCATGCTTTCAATACAATTAATGAAGTTGAGCAACTTGTAAAAAAATTATCCTGATTGGAAAACGCTTTACCAAATGAATTACTGAGTTCGCTTGAAAATATTCAAGGCTTTAATAAATATGCATTTGAAAAAGTACATTACCATCCACAGGCAATAACTTCTATCCGTTTTAATAAAAACAAATATGAGCGTTTTTCTTCTTCAAAAAATTTCACGCATCCGCATTTTAATTTGAACGAACCTGTGCCCTGGTGTGCATATGGTTTTTATTTAAATGAACGTCCGCAATTTACATTTGATCCTTTGTTGCATGCAGGAGCATATTATGTGCAGGAAGCAAGCAGCATGTTTTTATGGGAAATTCTGCAACAAACATTTACTCCTCATTCAAACATAAAAATTCTGGACTTGTGTGCTGCGCCCGGTGGGAAAACCACATTACTCACTTCTTATTTTAAAAATGCATTGATCGTTTCAAACGAAGTAATAAAATCAAGAGCTAATATTTTATATGAGAATGTAACAAAATGGGGATCGGAAAATATTGTTATAACAAATAATGATGCGGCAGATTATAAACGACTGAAAAATTATTTTGATCTCATCGTTGTTGATGCACCTTGCAGTGGCAGCGGGCTTTTTAGAAAAGATGAAGATGCGATTGAAGAATGGAGTGAAAATAATGTGCAATTGTGCAGCCAGCGTCAGCAAAGAATTTTTGCCGATATTTATTCATCACTAAAACATGATGGAATTTTAATTTATTCAACCTGTTCTTATTCGCAACAGGAAGATGAAGATATCCTGGATTGGCTACAGGATAATTTTAGTTTTAACAGCATTCAATTACAGTTAAATAACGAATGGAATATTGATGAAACAACATCGCCCAAACACAAGGCTTGTGGCTATCGTTTCTGGCCGCATAAATTAAAAGGTGAAGGCTTTTTTATTGCAGCATTGCATAAAAATGAAGAAGAAAATTATTCAAAACAAAATACGTTATCCTTATTACAAGTATCCAATAAAGAAATGAATTTGCTTGATGAATGGTTAATAAAAAAAGACTGGCTTTTTTTTAAGCAACAGGAAATAATACGCGTTATTCATAAACAATGGAACAGCGATGTTGCGCTACTTCAAAAAAATTTATATTTAAAAAAAGCAGGCGTGCAATTGGGAGAAATAAAAGGAAAAGATTTGGTTCCGCACCATGAGCTTGCCTTAAGCTCAATAATAAGCGATGATATTACAAAGATTGAATTAACCGAAAATGAGGCATTGCAATACCTGCGCAAGAAAGAAATTTCCGTCAATACGGATTATAAAGGCTGGGCTTTATGCACGTACAAAAGCTTTCCGCTTGGCTGGATAAAAATTTTGCACAACCGTGTTAATAACTATTATCCAACAGAATGGCGTATTCGTAAAGAATAAATTTGCAAAAAAATTGTGCATATGAATTATGTAAAGACAATTGCTGCCGTTATGATTGCAGCTTTTTCATTTCAATATGTATCAGCCCAAAACAATTATGTTATACATACATTAAAACAGGGAGAAAGCTTATCTGCACTTGCCCAGGAATACAATACTTCAGTTGGTGATATTATGCGCATAAATGGCATGCATGCAGATACTAAACTTGTGTATGGTTCGCAAATAAAAATCCCTTCAACACAAAAACAAGTTAGTGCAAAAAAAGTAACAACAAACACTGCAGCAACAACTACAAAAATTTCAGCACCGCAATCAAATGAAATAACACATGTTGTTACAAAGGGAGAAACCTTATATAGCATCAGTAAAAAATACAATGTAAGTGTTGATCAGTTAAAATCATGGAATCATCTTGCCGATAACAGCACGAAGATCGGCACACTGCTTATCATCAGCAATAAAGGCAATGATAAATTGGCAACAACACCTTCACAAAAACAAAGAGTTGAAACCGTTGAAACTACAGAACAAAAAAAGGAACCTGTAGCTAATACGGAAAATATTAAAGCTGAAGATAATGATGTAAAAACGCAGCCTGTACTGCAAACGGGAGATAATACGAGCAGTATAACAGCTGCGCCTGTAATAGATTATTCAGGTGAAGGATTTTTTGCGTCTCAGTTTAAAGAAAGGAAAACTAAAAACAAGCAAAATATTTCCGGCATTTCAAAAACCTTTAAAACATCCAGCGGTTGGACTGATGGGAAATATTATATTCTCGCAAATGATATTGAGCCTGGCACAATTGTAAAAATAACTGCAGATAACGGCAGTGCAGTTTACGCAAAAGTGCTTTGGAATATGGGCGATCTTAAAGAAAATACAGGAATTAATTTCCGTGTTAGTAACGCAACTGCGGCGGCACTGCATGTAAATGATGCGAGCTTTAATTTGAATGTTAGTTTTTAAATAGCGTCACGTTATTTGCTGTGTACATATTTTTCTGAACTACCTGTAATATACCAGCATTGGTTAAATTCTTTTCGTCAGGATTTAAAGAGCCTGTTTGCAAAGATTCTCTAAGCTTGCAATTAATACAATAACCTTTACAACTTTTATTATTAACCGATTTATTTTTAATAAGACACATAAAAAATATTTTTTTGGTAAGAGCGATTGAATCAATCACTCTTACCAAATGATTAAAGCAATTACCATTTTTCTATTCCAAGCAATTTTCTGCCAAGTTGTGTAAGCACTGCAGTTTGATATTTATTTCTTTCCCATTGCCTTGGATCACCCGGAAAAGCATAACCTTCCGGCGCTCTTCTTTCCATCCAGGAAGAAATTCTCCATTCGCGTAATTCTTCGTTATCTTCTTCAGCAGGCATCATTGAAATATATTGCGCTAACCGTACTTTGTTACCACTGTTATTTACCCTTATTCCATGCGGTTGCAGGCTGTTAAAAATCAACAGATCTCCGGCATTCATTTTCACCTTTACTATCTCAAAACCGGTTACATCAGGTTTAAAATGATCGCGGTTTTCAGGTTGTGTAAGTTTCCATGTATCATAGGTTCTGTATAATTCAGGCACACACTGAAAGCCTCCCATGTTTTCATCTGTCTGATCAGCCAGCGCTAATACACCCTGCACATTTTGTGGTTTAGTTTCCGGGTCATAATCCCAGTGAATAAATCCTTTGTACTTATAACCGGGACGAATGGGTAAATTCAGATTTGCCCTGTCAATTGTAACCCACAATTTTTCTGTTCCCCAAATGTCTGTGAAAGCCTGATGCACTTTTGGGTACTGCCTGTTATCCCATAAAAGCTGGTGATTATACACTTCAACCATTCCTGTGTTGGTTAGCTCTTTCATTTTCATTTCTGCACGTGGCGGCGCATACCATGTTTCAGGGTCATCCGGATCTTTTTCTTCAAACTCCCACAAAAAATTTGCAAGGCGTTCTGCCTGTTCTTTGGGAACTGCGTTTTTAATAACAATATACCCGTTCTCAATCCAGAATTTCCAATCTTCTTCAGATAGTAATTGTAAAGGCTTGCCATTGCTTCTGTCGTTAAGCTTAACATTACTGCTTTTAGAAGTTGAAGGATTACCGGGAATATCTTTATGAGCATTTCCCGCTTTTGGCGCCATAGTTATTGTTTGCATATAACAAGATTTATAATGATTCAATGATGCAAAGCTCAATTATCGCCAGTTTATTTATTTTATCATCAATGACAATTATTTGCTCTGTATTGACTTTTTCTATATTTTTTTAAGTTATTTAGTGTTGATAAAAGAACGTTGTGAAGATTCAGAAAGAGATTGTGTTGCCTGATCCGGGTCAATCATTCAGGCTATTTACGCCGAGTTTAAAAAATTATTTTTTCTGGCATTATCATCCTGAATATGAATTGGTGTATGTAGAAGCTACTACCGGCATCAGGCATGTTGGCCAGCATATATCAAGTTTTATGGAGAGCGATCTCGTATTGATCGGACCTAATATACCTCATCTGAATTTTGATTATGGCTTACAAACAGAATACAAACAAATCGTAGTTCAGTTAAAAGATAATTTCATGGGTGATGCTTTTAAACAAACACCGGAATTTGATTCAATTCAATCACTTTTTGATAAAGCATATTTAGGATTGTCTTTTAGCGGCTCAACAAAGCAAACCGTAGCAGGAAAGCTAAAGTTTATGAAAGGGTTAAATAATTTTGAACAACTATTGTGTTTACTTGAAATATTTCAGCTATTAGCTAATTCAAATGAAGTAAAAGAATTGAATGAGCAGGATACAAGTATCAAACTCTTTCTTAATGATAAGATCCGCATGGGATCAATATACAAATACATACACGCCAACTATAATGAAACACCAGACGTGAATAAAGTAGCAGCAAATGTTCATTTAAGTACTGCCGCTTTTTGCAGATACTTCAAAAAGCAAACAAGAATGACGTTTACTGATTTTGTAAATCAATATAGAATAACACAGGCAAAGACATTATTACTGCAAGACAAAACTGTTTCTGAAGTATGTTATGAAACAGGGTTTGACAGCTTATCTTACTTTAATAAAGTTTTCAAAAGCATGACAGGTGTAAATCCTTCTGCGTTCAAAAAGCAACATTTAAATTTTAAAGAAATATAATTGTGTTTACGTACCAGCTCACTTGGTAATTATCATTTGCCGGCTGTCTGCCTGCTTTCCATCAATCAATAAAACGTATGTATATACGCCACCGGCAAGTGTGTTTGCAGTTATATCCAAACGGTTATTACCGGCATTAAGATTATTAAATGTTTTTACGCTGGTGCCGTTGCCTGAATACACAACAACCATTGCATTTTTTGTGTTTGAAGGAACAAAACAATTAATGGTTGATTTTTGATTAAATGGATTTGGCGCGTTTTGATCAAGTTTTGCCACAGCACTACTGAATGCTTTTTGATTAACAGAGTGAGATAATGCTCCATTTTGAGAAAGCAATGCTTCAATGTTTTCCAATCGTTGTTTTAAATCCTGAAGTTCCTGTTCTGTTTGTATGCGCTGTGTGTGTTCTTCCTGTAATGCTTTTGTAAGAATAGGAATCATTCCTAAATAATTCACGGTTTTATATTCAAAGAAATTATTTTCTCCTTTTGATTTATCAACTACTGTCTGTACTAATTCAGGAAATATTTTTTGAAGATTTTGTGCAAGGAAGCCGTATTGTTTTGTCTGCGGAAGATTAAGGCTGCTGAACTCTTTTTTAAAATTATATGTGTTTACGCTTACCTGCATAATCTTATCTGTTACATTGCTTAAAGGATTAATATTTTCTTTTAATCTTTCATCAGACGGGTTTGAAAATGTTCCGGTAACAGTAACGTTACCTGAAAAATAACCAGCCTGGCTTGGACCTGAAGACGGAGCAATTCCCCAAATAGCATAATAATTTGAAGGAGATCCGGAATAGTTTGCCTGGATTCCATTACCACTCTCATTGGTATTTACTAGAAGTATGCTATTGCTTGTCTCAGCCGGCGAATGTATAGTAACTGATGAATTCGATGCTGTTTCTGAAGTTCCTATAACAAGTGATGTGCTTACATACGTTCTTCCTGCAAAATATCCGGCAAAGTCGTTGCCAGCGCTGAAACTTGCGATAGAACCATACACAGCATAATTTTTACTGCCGGTTGGTCCGCCTGTATAACCCCAAACAGCAATATTTGCTGTTGCGCCATCTGTTGCATTACAAATTCCTCCATAGTTGATATTTCCTGCCGACGCAAGAACATTCAGGCCTATATTCTGGCTTCCTGATCCAGAGGCCGTAAACTCACCTGCGGTTCTAAAAGCACTTGCATTAACACCGTTTACAACAGTGCGAAATCCATATTGGTTACTATTGGTGCTGCTGTTGGTAACATAGATAGAATTTATCTGCCTGGTATTGTGCATCTCCAGCAATGCTATTGGTGTACTGCTTGTATTTATTCCAATGTTACCATTAGAATTTATACGCAATCTTTCTGTGTTTTTTGTGCGGATAACAAGATCTTTATTATCTGTAGTGCCAAGGAAATTAGTTGATGGATTTGTTGTTGCATTGCCACTGAGTTTCCAGCTCTGGGCAAATAAGTTGTATTTTGATACAGTTATAACTGCAACACAAAACAGAAGTAAAATTTTTTGTTTCATCAGGTAAAAATTTAGTGTATAAATGTATGCTGTTTAAATCCGGTTTTGTGTAAAAACGTGAGATTATTTGCAAACCCGCAGGCCCTTTAATATTTACCCGGCAGTTGGAATATTTTCAAAATCATCAGCCGGTTGTCCCATTGCAATTTTTTTCATTTGGACTGCAGTTTTATGGCCAACATATTTTTCAATTCTCTTTTCAACCAAAACTATTACGGGAGTTAAAATTATTGCCATGATAAATTTATAAATGTAGTTCATCGTTCCAACAGCAAATATCAAAGGCCACGCCCAGTTGCTGCCAAACTTAAATGCAATGGTTAATACAATATAACTATCTACCAATTGCGATACTAAAGTTGAGCCGGTTGCTCTTAACCAAATATGTTTGTCTCCTGTAACTTTTTTTATGCGGTGAAAGATGGTTACATCAACTATCTGGCTTACCAAAAATGCAGTTAAGCTGCCAAGAATGATCCACATGCCCTGCCCGAAAATTCCATTAAAAGCAGTTTGCATATTATCAATGCCTTTGGTTTGATTTGATGTTATCCAGAAATCTGCAGGCGGAATATGAATGCTGCTGTAAAACATAATGAATGCGTAACTGATCAATATAACTGCCGTATAACTTATGCGGCGCACAGCTTTCGGGCCAAAATATTCATTCACTAAATCGGTCATTACAAACTCTAATGGCCACAATAAAACGCCGCAGGTAAGATTAAATGATAAGCCGCTTTGCCCAAACAAAGTAATGTTTGAAGTATGCAGCCCGAGTAATTTTTCAAGCGAAAATATTTTTGTGCCAATGCATTCTGCTATCAGCGCATTGGCAACAAAAAAAGCAGTGAAACCAAGAAACAGTTTTGTTGGTTTGTCTTTAAGTATATTGTGTATCATGCATTATAAAGAAAAAATAAATTTGGATAATAAAGCAAATAATGTTTGTATATAAAAGCCAAAGCGGAACTTGTTTTTTTCGGATGCGTGAAAGAAAGATAAGCGCAAGTACAAAATTTATACAATTAATAAGCGGCGCAAACCATCCTAAAATAATAGAAAATTCAATTATTGGCTGAGGAATAAACTGCGGCACATTTGAATAGCGTAATATGATGCAAACAATAAAAAAAATATTACAGATAAAAGCAAGCCTGAACAAAATACGCAGCTTACTCGCTTTTTTTCTTTCCTCATCCATGCGCTAAATGTAAGATGATTTATGAATGATGTTGATGTTGTTTTACAATTTAGTTTTCATAAAATATCTTATCAACATTACAAGTGATACAAGCGTCCATACACCTTCTAAAATTATAAACGGAATATATTTTAAAAGTACCGATGCAAAACAGGCAAGCCCGGCTCCTGCTAAATTTAAAAGAATATAGCTAAGGCTGTGCTGGGAAATTTTGTCAATCAAATTTAAAAAATAAGCAAGCAATAAAATGGTTACACCTGTTGCACCAATCCAGTCCGTTAAGTTCATAATATTTGTGTTTAACATTCATTCATATTCACACTTACCTTCGCCCACCCATGGCCACTGCAGCAAATATGAGATTACAGGTTGAGATAAGCAATAAACAAATTTTGCGTATTGCTTTGCCCATTGCTGCTTCTATTCTTGTGCCCAACATAAACTTTATTACCAACAACATTTTTCTTGGTCATTTAAGTGAACAGGCTTTGGCTATTGCAGGCATTACCGGTGTTTATTATTTAATATTTGGTGTGATGGGTTTTGGTTTAAGCAGTGGTTTGCAGGCAGTAATGAGCCGACGTGCAGGCGAGAATAAATCAGAAGAAATTGGTTTGTTATTTATACAGGCAGTTCGTATTTCAATTGTATTTGCTGTTACAGGAATTTTAGTTACTTATTTTATTGCGCCATTCATTTTAAAAAATTCTTTGCATAACAAAGAAGATATTGAAATGGCAACAGAGTTTTTGCGCGTACGCATTTGGGGTTTGCCATTTTTATACATCTATCAAATGCGCAATTCTTTATTAATAAGTATTAATCAAAGCAAGTATTTGATTATTGGAACTATTGCCGAAACAGGATCAAATATCTTTTTTGATTACGCTTTAATATTTGGTCATTTTGGTTTGCCTGCACTTGGCTTTAATGGTGCCGCTTATGCATCTGTTATTGCTGAGTTTACAGGATTGGTCACCATCTTTAGCGTGATACATTTTAAAGGCATTGGTAAAAGCATCAACCTTTTTAAAAATAAAAGTTTAGATTTCAATTCCATCAGGTTGATACTACATCAATCTTTGCCAATTGTTATACAATTCAGTGCAAGTGTAGCAAGTTGGGAGTTCTTTTATATTTTAATTGAACATCAGGGCGCACAACCATTAGCCATCTCTAACATCATGCGCAATCTGTTTGGAATTTTCGGATGTTTTGCATGGTCTTTTTCTTCTGCATCTAACAGCATGGTAAGTAATATTATCGGACAAAAACTGGAGCATCGCGTTAAAGAACTCGTTGTAAAAATCACCAGACTTGCATTAACTTTTTCAGTAAGTGTAGCCATACTCATCAATATTTTTACACGTTTTTTTTTAAGTGCATATGGGCAATCAGAAAGCTTTATCAATGCTGCCATTCCCGTTGCCCGGGTAATTTCTTTCGCACTCATTCTTCAGTCGGTTTCAGTTGTGTGGTTAAATGCAGTTGTAGGTACAGGCAACAGTCGCAGAAATCTTATCACAGAATCCATTGCGCTCGTTTTATACATCATATATGTTTATCTCGTGCTCGAATATTTTAACCTGCCCATCACTATCGGCTGGATAAGCGAATGGATCTATTGGATTGCATTGTTCATTCCTTCATATTGGTATATTCAAAGTAATAAATGGATGAATAAAAAGATATGATCCTCACCCTCATTCCTTCTACATCAATGGAAGGGATGCCTAAATTCCTGAAACGTTTTATTTGTTTCGATCAACAATCAATTCTTTAATGCTTCGCATTTTTATTATTATGTTACCAGCTTCTGTAGTGATGGTATCGTTCCTTGCGTCGCACACTTGTGCTGATGTTTTTTCATAGCAGCATTATTTAAAACATCATTATTTTTAGATAACAAATCATACAATGACAGTTAATGAATACATCTCCAAACAACTTCCTGAACGACAAAAATTATTAACTGCGTTACATGAAGTCATTATTGCAAATGATAAAACTGTAACCGCAGGTGTTGGTTCAATGATGGGCCAGGAAATAATTATTTATAATGCTCCGGGCACTTTTAAATATGGTTTAGGAAGCGGTAAAAATTATATGACTTTACATTTATTGCCTATGTATGGTTCTTTAACTATTTATTCAAAATATAAAGCGCTTTTATCAAAAGCAAAATTTCAAAAAGGTTGTATCAATTTTAATAATGCAGAAGAAATGCCTTTAAATATTGTAAAGCAGTTAATACATGATTGTTCAAAAATTGATTTGCTTAAGATCAGGGAAGAGTATCAAAAATCAAGAAGGAAATAAAATCTTAAACGTTCTGCGCGTCATTCCCACGAAAGTGGGAATCTCATAATTCACAATTACTAAATTATGAGATTGCCAATCAAGTTGGCAATGACGTTCAGCTCCTTACTCTTTTAAAATTAATTTCAAACTAAAACTACTGATCAGTTACAACGTCTTTACTTCACTGATCAATTGCTGCAACACGTTTTTTGCATCACCAAACAGCATAGAAGTTTTCGGGTGAAAAAATAATTCATTTTCAATTCCTGCATAACCAGGCTTCATACTGCGCTTATTTACAATTACCATTTTTGCTTCTTCTACCTCCAATATCGGCATACCATAAATGGGTGAAGTTGGATCTGTTTTTGCCGCAGGATTTACTACATCGTTGGCACCAAGTATTAATACAACATCTGTTGTTTTAAATTCATCATTGGCTAGTTCCATCTCCAACAATTTTTCATAATTCACATCTGCTTCAGCCAATAACACATTCATGTGGCCGGGCATTCTGCCTGCAACCGCATGAATAGCATATTTTACTTCAACACCTTTTTCTTCCAATAATTTTTCCAATTCATGACAGGCGTGTTGTGCCTGAGCAACTGCCAAACCATAACCCGGAACAATCATTACTTTTCTTGCATAAGCCATTGCAACTGCAGCATCGCTGACAGTTATTTCTTTATAGATTTCGCCTGTTTTACTTTGTGATGATGTTACTGTATTTCCTCCGCCAAAATCTCCAATCAATACATTTTTCAAACTCCGGTTCATTGCTTTGCACATAAGAATGGTGAGTAACGTACCTGCAGCTCCAACCAAAATTCCACCGGTTAGCATCACTTTATTATTATATAAAAAACCACCGCAAGCTGCAGCAACACCTGTAAAAGAATTGAGCAAAGAAATTACAACAGGCATATCTGCGCCACCAATGGGAAACACAAACAAAACGCCGTATAAAAGAGATAAAAGCGGAATGAGATAAAATAATTTATAGTTAGAAGGATTAAGATCAAATAATAAATAAACAATAAATCCAACAATTACAGCAAGCAAAACAAGATTGAAAATATGCTGTCCTTTAAAAGAAAAGTCTTTTATCTTACCATTCAATTTTCCCCATGCAATTACACTGCCTGCAAATGAAACACTCCCAATGAATGCGCCTGCATAAATTGTAAGTAAGTGACCAATCATATTACCTGTTAGATTCCATGGAACTTCAGACCAACCAGGTTTAGTAAATACTTCGGAAAAATGATTGAACTCAACAATCGAAATCAACGCCGCACATGCACCACCCATGCCATTGAACAAACTCACCATTTCAGGCATGGCAGTCATTTTTACTTTTTTTGCTGCGAGCGTTCCGATAATGCCTCCAATTAAAATTCCACCGAATATCCAACCGTAATTATGCAGCGTATTTCCTGCATCATCTTTATATAAAAAGATAGTACCTAAAATTGCCAATGTCATTCCTGCGGCAGCAATCAAATTTCCATTGCGCGCTTTTTCGGGATGAGATAACATTTTTAAACCAACAATAAATGTTACTGAAGCAATAAGATATATAAGTGTAAGTATGTTTTGTTGCATAATAAATCCGAATAATTAAATTCGAAATCCGAAAAATACTAATTCAGTTTTCGCAAAATAGCTCCAAAGATTTTTTCTAATTCTGATGCTTCCTGTAATAAAATTTTCCTTTCTCCATCCAAGGTTTCAACTTCATAAACTAATACATGCTTTAACCATAACTGACTTTCTTTTGATTCTTTTCTGCAAATTTTTATGCGCATCTTTAAATCTTTCTCTCCAAGATTTTCATTTGCTTCCAAATAATTCGCTGCAATTGAACCAGCCGCTCTTATTAATTGTTTAATATATTCAATATTGATAACATTCTTTTTAAGCTTAACACAGAAATCTCTAACTCTCAATGAAAATTTTTCTGTTCTTTCTTCCAAATCATATTTCTTACTGTCTTCCAATTCGGATTTCGGATTTATTTCTTTTTATTCGGATTTTGTTTTCCACGAAACATTTCCAACATTCTGTTCGTTACCACAAATCCGCCAACAACATTTAATGTTCCTAAAATCACGGCGAGAAAACCCAATATCAATGCTAAATAATTATTGCTTTCTGCTTTACCCATTACGATGATTGCACCAATAATTACAACGCCATGAATGGCATTTGCACCGCTCATTAATGGGGTATGCAAAACGCTTGGCACGCGGCCAATCACTTCAATGCCTAAAAAAATCATGAGAATTACAATGTAGATGTACTGCTGATTTTCGCTTATAAAATTTAGCATGATTTATTTTTTTTCGCACAGAACTAAGGAGTTAACAAAGAAAAAAGAAAACATCTGTTACCTCAGCTTTCTCAGTGCGATTTAATTTCAAATTAGCCAATTAAACTTTTCACTCTTTCATTCACCACTTTGCCATTATGCGTTATGCAACAACCTGCAACAATATCATCATCAAAATTCAAATTAATGTTGCCTTCTTTTGTGATAATTAGCTGTAAAAAATTCAACACATTCTTTCCATACAACTTACTTGCGTCTGAAGGCAATGTAGATGCAAGATTACTGTTGCCAACAATCGTTACATTATTGTATTGAATGGTTTCATTATTTTTCGTTTGCAATGTGTTGCCGCCGGTTGCTGATGCAATATCAATAATAACAGAACCCGGCTTCATGGCATTCAGCATTTCATCTGTAATTAATATCGGTGCTTTTTTCCCAGGAATTTGTGCCGTTGTTATAACAATGTCTGCTTTTGCGATAGAGTCTGCAATTCTCTGTTGTTGTTTCTGTTTATACTCTTCTGTTTGCTCTACGGCATATCCACCGGCTTTTGATGCATCTGCAGCACCTTCCACTTCAATAAATTTTGCACCCAAACTCATTACTTCTTCTTTCACTGCTGGTCTTGTATCAAACACTTCAACAACAGCTCCCAGGCGCCTTGCGGTGGCAACTGCCTGCAGGCCGGCAACACCGGCACCAAGTATTAAAACCTTTGCAGGCGTAATGCTACCTGCTGCCGTTATAAACATTGGAAAATACCGCGGATAAATATTTGCTGCTTCCACCACTGCTTTATACCCTGCAATATTTGCCTGGCTGCTTAATACATCCATGCTTTGTGCACGTGTAGTGCGTGGGATCATATCCAGGCTAAATGTTGTAATATTTTTTTCCGCCCACTGTTTCATTAAATCATAATTAAACAAAGGCTGGTAAACGCCAACAAGAATTGCATTGGGTTTTAATTGCTGAACGTCTTCTTCTGACAAAGGATTAATGGACAAAAGAATATCAGCTTGCTTTAAAATTTCAGAACGCTCAAATGCTTGTATGTTTTTAGTTTGATATGCATCATTAAAAGCATAAGCCAAAGCGCCTGCATTTTTTTCAAGCTGCACAATTATATTTTGTTTGGTAAGTGAAGCAGCCGCTTCAGGAAGCAGTGAAATTCTTGTTTCGTAAGCAGGTTCTTTAAGAATCCCTATCGTCATTGCAATAAGTTCAGCCCGAAAATTATTGGCTTTTATGTTAACTGCAAAATTTGATATGCTGAGTTGTCAGAATCGTATAGAAAAATGTTGTTTTGTTTTTTGTTCAGTGCGAAAAAAAACAATGCCAATAAAGAACAGATCAATCGTTAATGTTACTGATGGATGATTTTTTATTTCCTCCCACGAAGCTTCCATTTCTATGCTCCAGTGTATATCATCAAAGATTAAAATGGTTGATTCATTTACTTTGGCAAGCAGTTGATGAAAATAATTCAGCGTTGGTTGTTTACGATGATTGCCATCTATGAAAGCAAAGTTTACTGTTGGCAGTTGACTTATGACAGCAGGAAGTGTTTGATCAAAATTTCCTTCAACAATTTGTATGTTGGAAAGATATAACTGGTTGAAATTTTTTTGGGCAATGTATGCAACCTGCTGCGCTCCTTCCATTGTAATAATTTTTGCGTTTGGATTTGCAAACGATAAATAAGAAGTTGTAATGCCCAATGAAGTTCCTAATTCAAGAATGTTTTCGGGTTTATAGTAATGGACAATGCGGAATATTAACTGGCTGTATTTTTTTGGTTTTAAAGATGACTTTGCTATCGCAGATATTTTGCGTTTATTATTCAACTGCATTCTTGAACCTGCTCCAAAATCAGGAACATTTATTTCTGTATGGTTATTTTTTAATTCTTCTCTTAAAAGTTCTATGTACCGGAAACAATCAAACTCGCGTTTATCATTTAATACATTGGTTATAAATTCAAACATAAAAGGCGAATGCACACCATGGCCTTTGCCGTTTGATGCACCGAGCCAATAACGTAAATATTTTATTGCAAGTTGAAAAGAAGAATACATGAAACCCCAAACCCTAAAGGGAGTTATGTTAAACCCTAAGAGTTGCGCAAACTTAAATGCTGATTTATAATTTGAAGATAAAATTTCTCCCCTTAGGTAGTGAAGGATTATTTGCGTTGCCACAATTGAAAGCTGTAATCATAAGCATGTTTATCGTCTTTAAAATGGTCTTCATTTGAAATCAGTTTCCATTTCTTTTCATCAATTACAGGAAAGAATGCATCTGCATCATCAAAAACATGATGCACTCTTGTAATATAAATTTTATCTGCATCATCAATTGTTTGCTGGTACACATGAGCACCGCCAATGATCATTAATTCTTTGTAATCATTTGCATTTGCAAAAAATTCTGCATCCCGAAAGTTATTTACAACAACAACTCCATCAGCTTTAAAAAATTTGCCGGATGTTAGTACAATATTCACTCTTCCATTTAAAGTTTTACTGCCTAATGCTTCAAACGTTTTTCTCCCCATCAGCACAGGCATTGCCCACGTAACATTCTTAAAAAATTTCATATCGTTCGGCAAGTGCCAAAGCAATTGATTGTTTTTACCGATTGCATTGTTGGTGGATGCTGCGACAACAAGAGATTTGATCATAATATGAAATAAAAAAATGAATAATAAAATTCTTTCCAATTATTAATTATTCATTCTTAATTATTAATTGTTACACCGCAACCGGTGCCTTTATCGGCGGATGAAACTGGTAATTTTCAAGCGTAAAATCTTCAAACTTAAAATCAAAAATATTTTTTACTGAAGGATTTAATTTCATTGTTGGTAAGGCATAGGGTGTTCTTGATAATTGCAGCTTCACCTGTTCAATATGATTATTATAAATATGCACATCGCCAAATGTGTGAATAAATTCACCTGCTTCCAAATTACAAACCTGTGCCATCATCATAGTTAATAAAGCATACGATGCAATGTTAAATGGAACACCCAAAAAAACATCGGCGCTGCGTTGATACAATTGACAACTTAATTTTCCATCAGCTACATAAAACTGGAACAAAGTATGGCAAGGCATCAACGCCATTTTTGACAAATCAGCAACATTCCATGCACTTACGATTATTCTCCTGCTGTCAGGATTATTTTTTATTTGTTTGATGGCATCAGAAAGCTGGTCAATAATTTCACCTTCAGCTCCTTCCCAGCTTCTCCATTGTTTACCATACACAGGACCGAGTTCCCCGTTTTCGTCTGCCCATTCATCCCAAATACTTACACCATTTTCTTTTAAATACTTTGTATTTGTTTCACCACGCAAAAACCAAAGTAGTTCATAAATAATGCTTTTTAAATGAACTCTCTTAGTTGTTACCAAAGGAAAACCTTCACTTAAATTAAAACGCATCTGGTAACCAAAATAACTTATTGTGCCTGTGCCTGTGCGATCGGTTTTTTGTGTGCCATTATCCAAAATAAATTGTAATAATTGCTGGTATTGCTGCATGTGTGCAAGGTAATTATTTGGGTGAATAATAAAAGGTGAATAGTAAAAGATGTGGGCAAGGTGTGAATTGAAATTCCTTCAAAATAAAAGCCTCCATTACGGAGGCTTTATTATTTTAACCGAAGCCCAGTATTAGCTTTCTATTCTGAAAGTAATAGGCAATGTCATCTTTGTTTTAATAGGTTTTCCCTTTACAGTCCCCGGCTTCCAGTTTGGCAGTGAGGAAACTACTCTTACTGCTTCTTCATTCAAACCATTTCCTAATCCCTTTCCAATAATGTGTGCACCATTTACCTGGCCATACTCATTTACAACGAACGATACATTCACCTTGCCCTGAATATTATTATTTAACGCATGCTGCGGATAGTTAATATGGTTATTAATATATCTTTCTATAGCAGCTGGTCCGCCGGGATATTCAGGACTTATTTCTGAATATTCATATACTCCTGATTTATCCATCTTAACTTTTGGATACTTTGCCACAGGAGGCGCTTCAACAATAACTTCTACTTTCTTTTTTATTATAACTTCTTTTGTTGATGTGGCTGAATTGGAAGGCTGCGGTGCTGACTGTGTTTCTGATTGAGATGATGTAACCGGCGCTGATTGTGTTTTTGATTGAGACGAGGTAACCGGCGCTGCTTCTTCTGGGGGTGTTTCTGGCGGAACTACAGCCTGTTCCTGCATTGTATCAGATAAAGATTGTGTTGTTGCTGCTGTTGTATCAGCAACGGTATTGGATGACCGGTTTGAATTACATGCTGCAAGAGATATCGCCAATGAGGTTAAAACTACAAATCCTTTACTTTTTAATTTACTGTACTGCATAATAAATATTTTAATTTAATAATACAATACAGTATTTTCAAAGAGAATGCCAATAACAAAAAATAAACTGCAAAGTTTATACGCTGAACTTAATTCCCTGTGCCAATGGTAATTTATTGCTGTAATTAATAGTATTGGTTTGCCTGCGCATGTAAGCCTTCCAGGCATCGCTGCCACTTTCTCTTCCTCCGCCCGTTTCTTTTTCACCGCCAAAGGCTCCCCCAATTTCTGCACCGCTGGTGCCAATATTCACATTGGCGATGCCGCAATCGCTTCCTTCATTTGATAAAAACAATTCCATCTCCCGCATATTATTTGTAAAAATAGAGGAGGATAATCCTTGCGGAACACCGTTTTGTTTTGCAACAGCTTCATCAATGGTTTTATATTTCATCACATATAATACAGGTGCAAAAGTTTCTGTTTGTACAATCTCAAGATGATTATCCGCTTCTATAATACATGGTTTTACATAACAACCGCTTTCATATTGTTCTCCTTCAAGCTTCCCTCCTTCCACAATAATTTTTCCGCCCTGGTTTTTTGCAGTTTCAATGGCTTTTAAATAATCATCAACGGCTTTGGTATCAATCAATGGACCAACATGATTAGCTGCATCTAAAGGATCGCCGATCTTTAACTGGCTATAGGAAGATTTAAGCGATTCAACTGTTTTATCATAAATGCTTTCATGAATAATTAAACGCCTGGTAGAAGTACAACGCTGTCCTGCAGTTCCAACTGCACCAAATACAGCTCCGGTTAAAACCATTTGCATATCGGCATTCTCTGTAATAATAATTGCATTGTTGCCGCCAAGCTCCAAAATAGATCTGCCAAAACGTTCCGCAACAGTTTTCGCAACTATTTTTCCAACACGTGTAGACCCGGTAAAAGACATCAGCGGAATACGTTCATCTGCATTCATCAGGTCGCCGCAGGCATTGCCGGTTACAAGACAGCTTACGCCTTCAGGTACATTATTCTTTGCAAAAACTTCTGCTGCAATTTGCTGGCAGGCAACAGCACATAAAGATGTTTTTGATGAAGGTTTCCAAACACAAACATCTCCGCATACCCAAGCAAGGGCGGCATTCCAACTCCACACAGCCACCGGGAAATTAAAAGCAGAAATTATTCCTACAATTCCCAGCGGATGCCATTGCTCATACATTCTATGTCCCGGCCTTTCACTGTGCATGCTCAGGCCGTATAACTGGCGGCTTAAACCAACCGCAAAATCGCAGATGTCAATCATTTCCTGCACTTCTCCCAAACCTTCCTGCAGACTTTTACCCATTTCATAACTTACCAGTTTACCCAGCGGTTCTTTGTATTTGCGCAAAGCCTCGCCAAATTGCCGTACAATCTCACCACGTTTAGGCGCAGGCCATTTGCGCCATTCCAAAAAGGCTTCTTGTGCAGTTTCTAAAACTAAACTGTAGTCTTCTTTAGTTGTACTGGTAACGCATCCTATCAATTTACCGTCAACAGGTGAATAAGATTTGATTAGTTCTCCTTTACCGGTTAATTGTTTGCTGCCGGTAGAAGTGCCGGCATTTCCTGATTTTATATTAAGTTGTTGTAAGAATTCCATATGGGGCGCAAAAATACACAGATGTAAATTTATTTCGCTGTATTGTTATAATTATAAGGTTTTCTTTTATTGATAAACATGTTAAAGCTTAAGACCGATATAAAAATTATTCATGCTCCTGCATTACCAAATTCTCCAGCCATAAAATTTTATAATAAGCCGGGCAATAGAAATAATAATTAATATAACTCCAGTGCAAAAATATTTTTTTAAGAGGTGAAGGATAAGAAAACGCTGCCCGTGCCTGGAAAAAAATGAATTGTCGCTGATTGGTATTTTCAAATTCATTGATGGAGAGAAATGGCGGTAATTCAGCTTTTACACCAAGCCGCATCAAAGAAGTACTCAATAAAAGTTTATCCATCACATTCGTGCTTGCATCAAATTCTTTTTTTGCATCATCAATTAATTGTTGTTTATATATTTCTAATGCAGGAATATGAAAAGCATTCATCAATCTTACAACATGATAAATTAAAATGGATGAGCGCACATAATACGGAGAAAGATAAGTTGGCGCTTTCATGTATTCACGATTGCGAAGCATTTCTGTAATCAGGTGAAGTGTAGAACTGTCTTGTTGTACAAAAGGCAAATGCTTATCCAAGACAAAATATAAAATATTGCATTGCACAGCAAAGTCAAAATCAGGTGTAGTGCGGCTTCCCAGGTAGGTGCTGTATGCAGGCTCATTTTTATATTTGCTGTAAGTAGATATAATTTTTCTTTTTGGTGATGATAAATTAGCAACAGCTTCCAATCTTTTTTTAAAGTCAGTTACATCTTTATCATTGCTGCTGTCAGTCATTAAGATCATCACCGTATCGTCTGAATCTTCGCCTTGTCCAAAAACCTGTTTTAAGTATTTGAAATAATAAGTGTGCGGCATTATTACGTCATCTGTTGGCCAAAAACCATAATAAGGATAACCATGCTTATTTCTGTAATAAGGATAAACTTTTTGAATGTTATCAATGATCTGCTGCGCAATATTTTTATCAGCATCATTCAAATAAGGCAACATATTGCGTAAGGCGAATGCGGAAACTGCTGTATAAAAAATATTATTATCAGGCTGATAATTATGCGGCGCACCACCGCATTCGCGATAGGTTGGAAACATGCCTGCATAAAACTCACCATCCTGCTTTACCTGCATAGATTGTACGTTTTCAATCAATGCATGAATAAGCGAATCTTTGTTTTGTGCATGCAAATACTTTGATGCAAAAATTATATAAAATAAAGAGATAAATTTTTTAAACATTATTGTACTTGCCTACTTTGTTTGAAGGTAAGCTCGTCATTTCGATCCCGCAATTAGCGGGAGAGAAATCTTTTATATTAAACATCCTTTAATTCCAGAAATATCCCGTTACCTCGACATGACGTTCAAAACATCTTTATGTTATAAAACTTCAAAATTTAATAAATGGCCGGAAGTTTAAAAATATATTTTAACCACTTTAAAATGTTCTTTGTCTTCTCCATATCAACAATCATATCTTTTCTTTCAAGTTTCCACCAATCAATTTTATTTCCATATCTTTTCTGAGTTGTAATAAACTGGTCAATTGCCACTAAACTTCTTGCATTAATTGTATTCATTACAATACAAAAATCTTCTTTATCTTTTTTTAGATAAGGCAGAGCGTAAATTTTTTCATTTTGCAGTTTCACTCTTTCAATAAAATTCTTTTTAAACTGAATAAAATCATCACAGGTATTTACAAGCGTATAAATGTTATCGCGAACATCTTTATACAAATCAAAAATATCATTGCCCAATTGATATAAACTTCCAATTAAAAATAAAACTTCCTTCATTTGTACATCTGCAACTTCATTTAAACATTGATGATAAATGATAACACTTACTGCGCCTTTTATATACGTAATGCGCCGCATTTCATCTTTTGGAATTTGAGGATTTGTTTGCTTTGCGGTTTCAACCTGTATATCCAATACATTTTTTGAAGCTTCAAGATATTCCTGCTTATACGGAACAGCGTTTAACAAATATGTTTGAATTTCTTTGGCAACATGCCCAGAAAAAGTAGTTGCATTAAATGTTTCCGGCTGAAATGTTATTTGCCTTATGCTTTCATTATCCAGGTTGTCAATATCAAAAAGATCATCGCCAACCGGTGTGAGAATGCCAAATAATGTTGCTCTTTTGCGTTCTTCATCAGTTAAAGATTTTCCATATAATCTTTTATAGCTGCTGCATAAAAATGATGTGATGAATAAGCCGTAATAATCTGTTATTTTCTCTCGCTGCTCCGGTTGAAATGTACCGTTGTATTTTCTTTCAAGTTCATTTAAATAAGGAATAAGAAATGTTTTATTGAATCGGGTTTGAATTTTTATTTCACTGTAAACTTTTCTTGCAATATTGATGTAACGAAAAAAATTCATGAATTGAATTCAAAAGTAAAAAGTAAAAATTCAAAATAAAAACAACTGTTCGAACTTATTACTTAAAACTTATAACGAAAGACTTATTTCACATTCGCGACAACTTTAGCACCGGCACGTTTTGCGGATTGCATTACATGAAAAACCTCGCCATAAAAAGAAGCTGTATCAGCATTGATAACAACAGAAGGCGTATCAATAGTATTTCGGTTTTTATCTACTTCAAATTTTATTAAACTGTCAAGATTATTCGGGTCAATTTTATGCTGACCAATATAAACATTCTGGTCTTTATCAATAGAAACAACAATATGCTGCTTTGCCTTTGTATCTTTTGAGCCCCTGGGATTATTTACCTTGATCACATTTGGATTAGCCAGTGTTGAAATGATCAAAAAGAAAAAAAGCAATATGAATAAAATATCATTTAGTGTGCCTGCATGTACCTGCCCCTGAGTTTTATATCTTCTTCGTATATTCATTTAATTAATTATGAATTATGAGTTATAGTTTAAAAATTGTGCAAGTTTCCATTCATAACTTATCACTTATAATTTATAACTATCTTGTCGGTTCCTGCAAAACATCAATAAATTCCGCACTTGCAATTTCCATGCGGTTTGCTGTTTTATCCACCTGCGTATTTAAAAAATTATAGCCAACATAAGCCAGCAAACCAATGATCAAACCCGTTGCCGATGTTATCATTTTTGTATAAATACCACCTGCAATTTCACCCAGTTCCAACTCGCCGGTTGAAGCAATAGCAGAAAATAATTGCAGCATACCAACGATCGTTCCCAAAAAACCAAACATCGGCGCAATGCCCGCAATTAACGAAAGTATATTCAGGTTGCGTTCCATTTTATACATCTCTAATCTTCCAACATTCTCCATGCTTTTTTCAATAGCATCAATAGGTTTGCCAATGCGCTGAATGCCTTTATCAATAATACGGGCTACAGGATTATCTGTATTGCGTGCAAGATTACGGGCTGCAACTACATTGCCGGTAATAATATTATCTCGGATGATATGCATAAAATTCGCATCAATTCTTGATGCTTTGCGTATGGCGATCAATCTTTCAAAAAAAACAAATATGGCAGCAGCAAGCAACACATACAAAGGATACATTATCCAGCCGCCTTTATTTAAAAGACTCCATAGATTCATTGTTTGCGGTTGCTGTGCAATTGTGTTTACCAGTTTTGTTGTATCAACCTGTAATAAAAATCCCATTCTTTATTTTTTTTGATGAGTGCAAAGTACGTTCAACCACAAAACAACGGCTGCCGTGTTGATAAATTACGTGCTGATGTTATTTTAAGAAAGATTTTGCAGCAGGGTCGGAACGCTTTCAAGCGACCTGACCGGTATGCAAATGCAATAATTTTCCCTAATCTTGCCCTCATGTTGGCATGCAGACAAATTTCCCTTACACAATTCCGTAATTATATTTTCGAACAATTCAGTTTCAATAAAAACATTACTGGTATTTATGGCAGGAACGGAAGCGGCAAAACAAATTTGCTCGATGCTATTTATTATTTGTGCTTCACCAAAAGCAGTTTTAACCGACCAGATAATCAAAGCGTGAAAGATGGTTATGCAGGTTTTCGTATTGAAGCGAAATTTATTAAAGATGAAGAAGAAAAAAAGCTGGTTTGCATATTACGTGAAAACAACCGAAAAGAATTTTCTGTTGATGATGAAATGTATCAACGCTTTTCAGAGCACATTGGAAAATTTCCCTGTGTAATGATTGCGCCGGATGATGTTTCTTTAATTACGGAAGGAAGTGAAGAACGCAGGAAATTTGTTGACACATTGCTTTCTCAATTACAGCATGATTATCTTGAGCAATTGATTGCTTACAATAAAATTTTACAGCAACGCAACAGCTTTTTAAAGTTTGCCGCAGAAAGAAACAGTTATGATGAATCATTGCTTGAAATTTTAAACACTCAGTTGCTTGAAAAAGGAAATTTTGTTTATGAGCGAAGGTTAAAATTTTTAAAAGAATTTTTACCGCAGGTTTTGCAGCAATATATTTCAATTGCCAATAACGATGATAAACTTATTCTTGAATATGAAAGCCAGCTAAACCATATTTCATTTGAAGAATTGCTGGAGCAAAACCTTCAGCGCGATTTGTATTTGCAACGTACTGGTTGCGGCATTCATAAAGATGATATTACAATTGAACTGCAGCAATCAAATTTCAGGAACATTGCTTCGCAAGGCCAGCGGAAAAGTTTATTGTTTGCATTTAAGCTGGCAGCTTTTGAAATACTAAAAGAAAACAAAGGCTTCTCTCCTGTTTTATTATTAGATGATGTGTTTGAAAAATTAGATGAACAACGTATGCAGAATTTGTTGCAATATGTTTGCGTGCAAAGTGGCGCACAGGTTTTTATTACTGACACGCATAAAGAAAGATTACAACAGGCTTTTATGAAGATTGGTAAAGATTATGATTTGATTGAACTATAAATTTGTTTTATGATAAAGCGGTTTCTTTTTTTTACTTTTTACTTTTTACTTTTTACTTCAGCATTTGCACAGGAAAAAAAAACATTCACACATGCAGATACCTTGCGCGGCAGCATTACCCCTGAACGCGCATGGTGGGATGTATTACGATATGATATAACAGTAAAGCCGGATTATGAGAATAAGACGATTGAAGGAATTTGTTCAATTAAATATCGAACAACAAATCCTGGTGGATCTGATATAATGCAAATTGATTTGCAAAATCCTCTTATCATAGATAGTGTTATTCAACATACAAGTTCACTGAAGTTTAAAAAGATTGGAAATAATGTTTGGTATGTCACTCCTCTTCCAACAATAGTAAGACAGGTTTCGAGTTCTAAATTGCAAATTGACGATGAGGCAATCACAATATTTTATCACGGCAAACCACGAGAAGCAATTAAACCACCATGGGATGGCGGATGGATCTGGAAGAAAGATAATTTGGGGAGACCATGGATGAGTGTTACCTGCCAGGGTTTTGGCGCCAGTGTTTGGTATCCTTGTAAAGACATTCAAGCTGATGAACCTGACAATGGCGCTTCGCTTTCTGTTATTGTTCCGGATACATTGGTGGCTGTTGGCAATGGACGATTAACATCAACACAAAAAAATAATGATGGCACAACAACTTACAAATGGGAAGTGAAAAATCCAATCAACAATTATAATATCATTCCGTACATCGGCAAGTATGTAAATTTCAGCGACACATTGAATGGCGAAAAAGGAACACTCGACTTGAATTATTGGGTGCTTGATTATGACCTTGATTCAGCGAAGCAGCAATTTGAACAGGTGAAGCCAATGCTGCACAATTTGGAACATTGGTATGGCCCGTATCCTTTTTATGAAGATGGATATAAGCTGGTTCAATCGCCACATTTGGGCATGGAGCATCAAAGCGCGGTTGCCTATGGAAACGGTTTTCATAATGGTTACCGCTATGGCAAAACATGGATTGATCTTTCGAATACAGGTTTAGGTTTAAAGTGGGATTTTATTATTGAACATGAAAGCAGTCATGAATGGTTTGGCAATAACATAACCTCAAAAGATCTGGCTGACATGTGGATACATGAAAGCTTTGCCAACTACAGCGAAACATTGTACACCGAGTCTTTATTCGGCAAAGATTCCGGCAATGCATACAATGTTGGAACACGTACACGAATTAAAAATGATGCACCTGTCATTGCGCATTACGGCGTAAATGAAGAAGGCAGTGGCGACATGTATTATAAAGGTGGTAACATGCTGCAGGCAATTCGACATACTATTAATAATAATGAGAAGTGGAGAAGCATTTTACGCGGCTTAAATAAAACTTTCTATCATCAAACTGTTACAACAAAACAAATAGAAGATTATATTTCTAAAAATGCAGGCATTGATTTAAACAAAGTGTTTGATCAATATTTACGCACCACGCAAGTTCCTCAACTGAGTTATTATTATTCTGCAGATAAAAAGCAAGTCTATTATCGCTGGGATAGTTGCGTTACCGGTTTTAATATGCAATTGGTTTTATGGCATGATGGTAAAAGCCTGCGTATTTATCCAACACAACAATGGAGAAGTTCGAAGAATGTTGCTTTTTTTGATACAGCGTGGATTGTGAACAATTATTATATGAGGATTAAGGAAGTGAGTGGAAAACCATAAACGAAATAATATATTCACCATTATAATTGTTGACGGCTTTGTTGTTTAAAGTATTGAACATATAACAGCTAAAACAAAATTTATCTGTGTTAGTATGCTAAGGAAAACAGTCGCAAAAGAAATTCAAAAACGTAATACGGATTTTCAATTGCGTGGCGGTGAAGTAAAACGTATTGAAGCATTTAGTGATGCTGTGTTTGGTTTTGCTGTTACATTACTGATTGTTTCATTGGAAGTGCCAAAAAATTTTGAAGAACTTATCATAACAATGAAAGGCTTTTTTGCTTTTGGTGTTAGTTTCTTTTTGCTGATGCTGATTTGGTTTGAACAAAATATATTTTTTCGCAGGTATGCTTTAGACAATAAGACAATTATTTTTTTAAATGCATTTTTAATGTTCCTTGTTTTGTTTTATGTGTATCCACTGAAATTTTTGTTTACACTTATGTTCAATTCAGCTTCAACACATATTCAAATCACACAACCGCAGGTACCCACGCTTATGTATATCTACAGTGGTGGTTACACTATTATTTATTTGCTTTTCTTTTTTATGTACCTGCATGCTTATTATAAAAAAAATGAACTGGAATTAACCCCAATAGAAATTTACGACACTAAAACCAGGATGTGGGCTCATCTTATTCTTGTTCTAATAGGGTTTTTATCTACAGTTATTGCATTTCTTTTACCGGTTGAAATAGCAGGCAGTTCCGGATTCGTTTATTTTTTAATCGCTCCTGCGTTTACTATCTTTCATTCTATTCGCAGTAAAAAAAGAAGACAATTATTTCCAGCTGATAAATGATATAAATACTTAGTAACGCGTCCCTGCATAAACTTTTTTTTCTTTCATTATCAAATTTTCAAATAATCACATCATCAAATCAATCATCCAGCCCAACCTTCTCTATCCAAACTTCTGTATTGAATAGCTTCGGCTAAATGTTCAACTTTTATATCAACACTTCCTGCAAGATCAGCAATCGTCTTGGCAACTTTTAAGATTCGGTCATAAGCACGTGCAGATAAATTTAATTTTTCCATGGCACGCTTTAATAAACTTTCACCGGCCTGGTTAATCACACATATCTCTCTTAGTTGTTTGCTGCTCATCTGCGCATTGCAATACATGCCTTCAATGTCTTTGTAACGTTCTGTTTGTATGTCTCTTGCTTTAATAACACGTTCACGAATAGAGGAAGAAGGCTCGCCTTTTGATTTTGTATTGCTTAATTCACTAAAAGCAACCGGCGTTACTTCTACATGTAAATCAATTCTATCTAACAATGGGCCTGAAATTCTGTTTAGGTATTTTTGAACAGCACCTGGCGGACAAGTGCACTCTCTTTCAGGATGATTATAAAAACCGCAAGGACATGGATTCATTGAAGCGATCAACATAAAACTTGCAGGAAAATCAACGGCAACTTTTGCTCTTGAAATACTTACTTTTCTTTCTTCCATCGGTTGGCGCATTACCTCTAAAACAGTGCGTTTGAACTCAGGCAATTCATCTAAAAACAAAACACCATTATGTGCTAAAGATATTTCACCGGGTTGCGGAATTCCTCCACCACCAACCAATGCCACATCGCTGATGGTATGATGCGGTGAACGAAATGGCCGCCTGCTTATTAATGAACTATTCTCGGGCAACTTGCCTGCAACGCTGTGAATTTTTGTCGTTTCCAATGCTTCATACAAACTCAATGGCGGAAGTATTGTCGGAAGCCTTCTTGCCAGCATAGTTTTACCTGCACCGGGTGGACCAATCAGTATTGCATTATGACCACCGGCTGCTGCAATCTCCAAAGCACGCTTAATATTTTCCTGTCCTTTTACATCATTAAAATCAACATCAAAAATTTGTTGTGCATCAAAAAATTCTTCGCGTGTATTTACAATGACAGGCTGCAAAGAATTTTCATCCTTAAAAAATTCAACTACTTCTTTTATATGTGTTACACCATAAACATTTAAGTTATTTACCATGCCCGCTTCACGTGCATTTGCTTTGGGAACTATCAATCCTTTAAAGCCTTCTTTACGCGCCTGTATAGCAATAGGCAATGCGCCTTTTATAGATTGAATTGTTCCATCTAAACTTAATTCGCCCATCATTATATAATCAGCTAAACGTTCAGGCTCTTCAATTTGTTCGCTGGCTCCAAGCACACCAATGGCAATAGGAAGATCGAATGCAGAGCCGCTTTTCTTTATATCTGCCGGCGCAAGATTTACAACAATCTTTATCCGCGGCATGTACCAGTCATTTGTTTTAATAGCACTTTCCATGCGCTGCAAACTTTCTTTCACAGCATTATCGGGCAAGCCAACAATTGTATAATGCTGGCCTGCACTTACATTTACTTCAGTTGTAATAGTGATGGCTTCAACTCCGTAAACAGCACTTCCAAAGGTTTTAACAAGCATGGGTTTTGCAGCTAATTATGTCTTAAGATTAAAGCTAAACTAAATAAAGAATTATTCGCTGAATAAATTTAATTGAATATACCTTTTATCCAATCCTGCATTGCTATTAATACGAATATCAATCCATAAACACTGTAAATGGCTTTGCGATAACTGCTGCTCAATTCATCCTGCTGCATGGCGCTTAAACCCGCAGGGAAATACCAGATAATAAAGAGCAATTGCAGTATAATTGATGGAGACAAAATAAAAATGAATTCTGTAAAATTTAACCTGCCATGAAACTGATACATGGTAACCATGATAAATAAAAAACAAAGCATTAATACAAATGGTGCAAAAGAGAAAAAGGCAAGACTGCCGTTTATTGTGTTTTTTAAATTGATGGAATTAGAAATTTTGTGTTTATAGATTTTTCTGTTTAAGAAGAAGATCAATTTTACGGCGAGATGCACCAGCAGGGAAATAATAATGATGCAGGGAAGAACAATCAATGCTGCAGTATCGGCGTCAACTTTATCCGCAATTTTTAAAATGTCTGATTTATCATTGTTTGATTCAGCAATTCTTTTTAACAATGAAATTGTAAGCCATGTAAATACAATACCGATAGCTGCAAACGTAAGCAGGTCTTTATTTATACTGTTTGATGCTTTATATTTTTTGCAGGCATTTTTAGGATTGGTTCCAAAGTCAATAATAAAATCGAAATAGTTAGCAACATATTCTGGTATATCCGGAAGATTCATGTTTCATTCTTATTAATGATGCAGGGAATATTTGAAACTGAATATACTGTATTGCAATTATATTAATAAAACTTTTTAAACAACTGATTACTGCAAACAAAAAGTCATTCATCACCTGAATACAAATAATTATTAAAACACAATTATTGTCCCGGAGCTGAGCCTGATGGTGCAATTGAAATACGCAACTCTATACCTGCTCTTGTAGTTATGATTGGTGCAGATGTTGAGATGTATGGAATAATGCGTTGCTGATCAAAATAAAATTTAAGATCAATACGATTATTTATAAGATAATCAAATGATGGTTGTATGCTGATTGTTTTTTGCCCACCGGTACTGTATGCAGTTGGCTGATCAAGCCTGCTGTTTGTTTGCAAATCATTACGAAACGAAAGATCAAGGCTTATATTTAAATCTGTTTGATCTGGATTGGCTTTAACAAACGGAAGTTTGAATGGCATGTTAACTCCTTTTCTGCGATACGTTCCGCCAAAGGTTACAGAACTGCTTCGCACTTCACTTAGCTGGTAATCATACAGGCTTAAACTCAACTGCCTGCTTTTTGCATATTCAAAACGTATTGCAGTTTGGTCTGTGGTTGTAATATCAAACCCAATTAATGGTGCAAACTGTTCCTGTATGGTTAAGTTTGGTATTAAGAAGAAAGGAATATAGTTGCCTGAAACTGTATCTAAAAATGCAGGCTGGCCAAGATGCAACGGATCATAATATAATAATGCACTGGTAAAACTGTTCATGCTGAATGTGCTGTTATAGCCATGCGTAATAGTAATATTGCTGAACTTATCTGCAAGACTTTCAATTCTCGTTAAGCCCGTGTAGGTAATACGCCAGTTAGGCAATGCATGAATACCGCTGAATGGATTTGATTTAATACTTGAATTTGATTGATTAATCAGCGCAACTGAGTTTGGATCTTTACCTGTATATGCCGCAATAAATGCAGGCAACAAAACATCCTGCTGATAACGGCCATAACCGGTAGGAAATCCATCAACACCGCGTCTGGAGCCACTATCAATCCAATACTTGTTTGATGTTGCAAGGCGGTTTGCAATTACAATACGGTTATTTTGAAACTCCTGGAATGTTTGCGATATCTGGTTTGGATCAGATTTTTTAAACAGTGTTTGAAAGCTGATATAAGAAACACTGAATCCGCCGCCTGCCAATGGGCTAAGGTGTTGGAAGTTGTCTATTGCAGGTGTTAATGAAAGATTTTTAAATAGTTCAGAATAATTTTTAGAAAATGTTTTCTGCACATTCACATCAATATTAAATTCTCTTATTGGTTCAAGCTGTGCAGTTAGGTTTATTTGTTGTTGGTAATCCTGCGTATATAAAATATTAAATAAACTATCACGTGTAATTACACCTTCGCTTGCTTTTTGATTTAACCAATTACTATCCGGCTGCTTACCAAAAATATAAGCGAAGCCCGGCTGGTTTGTTTGCTGATTTTGACCTAAATAACCTGTACCTGTTGTAATGCCCGGCACACGGCTGTCATAATTTTCATTATAACTAAGTGATGCGTGTTTTACCATAGTTATTATATGGCCCGCAGCATTTGCAAGCCCGCTGCCGGTGGCGGCTTGTTTATTTTTACGCTGCTGTTTACGATAATCTCTTTTTTGCTGGCGCCATTTCTGCAAGGCATGGCGCTTTTCAAAACCTTTTAGCTTATTGCCTGAAGAATCTTTAATTACCTGGGCTCTTGGCTTTGGCGCCTGGATGCTATCGCTGGGATTCGTTTCATCCCCGCCATTGTCTGTATTATCTTCAGTTTGACTTATCTTATTTAAAAATTTTGATTTTGAATAGAGCCGCGTAAAATCAAACTCGCCTGTAAAATTATTTTGCTGCGTATTTTCTATTATGTTGCCCAGGCTTGTAGCCAGAAGGCTTGCACCGATCCAGTTATAAGAAGTTGTATAACTGTAGCGCGCCGTAATCCAGTCTGTAATCGGTAATTTAGCTAATGGAATATTATAACTTAATGTTGCCTGCTGCTGGTACATTGTGTTTCTTCCGGCATGAAAGAAATTTTCGCGCACAGTATCTTTTTTCGCTTTAGTATTCAACTGGCCGAATGGTTCATCAACTCTTGCAAAAGCTACTGCTGAAAAATCGAGATTAAGGCTGCGTGTAAAATCCCATCTCAAATTATAATAACGGTCAAAAGTGAAATACTTATCGTAAGTTGTATCAACCTGTTCTACTTTAGAATCATAAGTATTTACAATTCTTGGAACATATATGCCATACTGCCGGTTAATATCAGCCCTGAAACTTAAAAGCGAAGGAATGTAATTAAAGTTGATATCTTTTATGGGTGTTAGCCATACACTTTTATTTTTAATAAGATTTTTAAAAGGCTCCTTAAATTTAGAAGATTGGTTATACGTGTATCCAAGACCACCATGATATTTTTTAATATTATTTTCCAGGATCAGCGAATTGGTTTGATCGAATTCTGTATATGAATAACTGAAGTCGAAATTACTTAAGCTCCATAAATGCGGCGTTGAACCAACCTGTCCAAAACGAACATTGGTAAAATTTACTGTTTTTATGGTAGTAATATCTGCAGCTGCTTTCTTTATTGAATCGCGGCCGCTGCCGGCTAATTTCAATTTGTCTTTATACAAAATATCCAGATCATAAGGATCGTATTCCGGCGTAAGAATTGTTTTGTTGATGCTTGCATATACAGGAATAGAAATTCCAATTTTTTGCGGGAAAAATTTACCTGCATCAATATTAAGCGCTGCATCATACTGGAACATATTGTCTATTGCGCGTTGATTTATCTGCTGATCAATACTTCCAAAACCATAAGAATATGTATTAGCTGAAAGGGAAAGCGTTCCTAAATCTGCAAGCTGCATATCTACCCTGCCCAAAGCAGCATAGCCGCCTTTGTCATCAATTTTTGATAAGCGCAATTCATTTACCCACACTTCTGTACTGATTATGTTTTCTGTTTCATTTTCTACTGCAATTAAAAAGCCCTGTACTTCACCTAAATTCGGGTTGCCTTTTATTGCATAGGTTCTGTTTCCAATAATTTCTGAATAATAACCCGCAATGTTTGTTGTTTTTGAATCGCGCCGGATTTTTAGCTGCACAAGATCATTTAAAACAAGATTAAGGCTGTTTGAATCAGGCCATATTTGCTCAGCAGTGGCAGCGCTGTTGAACTGTGTAATTTGCAGCGGTATTTTTACTTCATAATAGTTACTGAGAAAATCCTGTCCTATACGAACTACTGCATCAATTTGTCCATCTGCTAATTGGGGCGATTGTTTTAACCCGGATTCAGCATGCACAAACATATTCATCTCGCCATATTGCCTTAAATCAAGATTAAGTGTTTTAAAAACTGCTCTTGACTGATGTTTTTCAAGATTGTTTATCTGCAAACTCATCGCCTGTTCATTCTGTAAAAGATTAACGCCGTTATTACTTAATTCCTGCACACGATCAATACCCGGTGGCGTTTTATAAGGTATTGGCTGGCGGCTGCTGTTTTCTTCAACATTTACGGCAAGTACATTTATAGTTGAGTTAGAAGAAACAGGCTTGTAAGCACCAATGGTATCCACATCATAAGTAAATGTTCTCCATTGATTGCGCACAAGATCAAAAGTGGCAAAACGCATTACAACCGAATCCTGGAAACCGGTAAGGTACATGCGCATAAAACGGATTGATTTAAAATCAGGGATTGCTCCGACCTTGGTAGTAAATTTTTCTATAGGCACACGAAAGAGATACCAATTTTCAGGTGCCGTTGTTCCATCAGCAAGCCGCGGATTTACTACACGTTGGTCAGTAATATATTGTGAACCAGGAATACCAACGCCCATGCCTGGCTTCAGATCAATTTCATATTCATAATATTCTTCCGATTCATTTAAAGTATTGTCGTGGTTAAGGTCTTCATTATCGGGATACAATGTTGCAGCAGGAGAAAATGCAGAATTGCTGGTTGATACAGGTGAATTGCCTTGCGGATTATTATAGTTCTTGTATCGTCCTAAAATGCCTGTTCCAGAGGCATCATAGCTTGCATCGCGATACCATTTATAATCATCATTTGAAGGGTCAACAGATGCCTGCTGATAAAAAGAAGAAGTTGCACCAAAATTATTTGCAATATCATTCAGGTAAGCACTGCGCTGAATTTTTTCAGAGTCATCAGCGAGGCCATCAAAACCAACATCCTGGTAGGCGCGGTCATTTGGATCGTTACTGAAAGCCTGCGTAACCTGTATCGGGTTTATAGGTGTTCTTCCCCAAACAGATTTATCTGTTATTGCAGGAATGCTTGGCGTAGGCAAACCATTCTCGTAAAAGCGCCTTCCATCTTTTAAAATATCTTCACTTATATTACCAAGATCAATAAATAATTTTCCGCCGGTGCTTGTTGGGTCTTTAATAAATGGGTCCTGAACCCAAAATTCTATATATTCAATATTACCTGTTTCAAAGTCAGTTTGGTCAAGGCTGCGCATAATACCTCCCCATCTCTTTTCCGGGTTTTTTAATTTGCCGTTATTGTCTATGTCTGCAACATCATCAGTAAAATTATAAGGTCCCCGGTCAGTTGGATAATAAGCAAGATCAAACGTGGAAGTAATTACATCAGTAATGTTTGTTGTACGCTGCGGGAATAATTCGTTGGTGAAAACCTGCCTTACTCTCGGGTCGCTTAATTCTCTTAAATCACCTTTTAAAGGATTATTGGAGCTTGACTTATCCTGCAAAGTTGGCTCAATATTATACCATGCAAGTTTTGCCCGGTTCATTCCATAAATAAGGCTATCCGTCGCTGTAGCTTCAGGAAATAAGCCGTTGCCTTGCGGTGTTGATGCTAATGCCCATGAAATAAAAGGAAACCGCAGATCAACGCTGCTGGTGGCGCCTTCAAAATCATCAATATAGATCAAGCCTTCAGAACCCTTGCCAATTTGCGGAGGATGACCGGGCTTTAGTGCAGCAGCTTCGCCGTAAGCAGAAATTGTGCTTGGCGCATCTGAATTATAAAAAGGTAATTTATTAATAAGCCTGGTTAAGCCGGGTAATTGATTCTGATAATTGAAATCAACACCATACATGGTATTACGTATCGGGTCTTCTCCATAATTTACTTTGGTAAAATAAGGGCGTTCTGCCAATCTTTCTATTGTTCCTCCAAGTGATAAATGTTCGTTGGCAACATAATCAAGACGAAGACCCAAAAAACTTCGTTGCTGAATACCATACGTTGCATTATTTTCAAACTGAACATCAACAGGAATACCGGCATTTATAATTGCCTGGTTGATTATTTTTAATGTGCCAAGGTTGTAATCAATAATATAATCTGTATTCTCCTGCAACACCTGGCCGCCTGCTGTAACTGTAACAGAACCTTGCGGAATATTGAATGCGCCCAGGTAAATATCTGTATTCGAACTTCCTTTAACTGTTCCCTGTAAAATATAATGATTAAGGTTAGCATGAGTTTGCGCAATTGCTTTTATTGAATCATACAATTGTTGAAAAACATATTTATTTACTGTAGAATCGGGCTGTCCTTGAAAAGCAAGGTTCTTTAGATCATTACCAAAAGGTTCAAGTACAGGAAATATAATTTTTCCCTGTTGCGATATAACCGTAAACCCGTCAACAAAATCATATAAGCCATCCGGCTGCGGATCGTTGCGGTTATTTAAACGGTCAGCACGCAGAATTTGTATTAATGGGCTCCCGGCAACAACAGGGTCGCTTTCCGGCAGGTATCTTTTTAAACCGCCGCTTGGTTCCTGGTACAATACATTTAACTTGAAATCCTCCGCCTGCAAGCCTGTTACATCAATGGAATAAACATTCTTCATCATCAATTGCCAGATGGGAAGATTTACGCGCTGTGATGTTGCTTTTAATAGTTTCAGGAAAAGCATTTTTTGCACGCCCTGTGTTGAATCAACCGTTACATCCTGGGAAAATTCCCCTACCTGGAAAACCTGCCCATTATATGTATATTGATAAGCAACAGCCAAAACATCATCAGGCTGCAATTGCACATTTAGAGAAAGAAAACCAACCTGCGGATTATAATAATACTCTGATGAATCAAGCTTGCGCGCAAAAGTTTTTTCAAAATCATTTACAGGTGTTAAACCTCTTGCCAATAATAAGCTGTTAACCAGTGAAGGATTTCTGAAATTAGCATCACTTAGTAATTTAGAATATAAATCATTAGAATTATTTTGAGGTTTGATATTGCCTGGTATTGAATTAATCGCCGTATTGTAAGGCGAGTTTTCGCCTAAATCCATAAAGCCAACTATGCTTCTTGTATTTGTAGTTGCACCCGTTTTATTGGTAACCCAAACTTCCATGCGCATAATCTGAACCTGGCTGTTTACCACCGGCAGGTTACTCATAGCAGTATTGTAATTATCTTTAAAATATTGCGCTAATAAAAAATGCCGGTTCTCATCATAATCATCCAGTTTTTTATTAATGTTCTGGCTTAATCCGCCACCTTGTAAAGCCAAAGATTGCTGTTGTGATTTTTGACTGGCAATGGCTGCTGTAATAAAGAATTTTCCAAACTGCAGCTGTGTTTTTACACCAAATAAGCTTTGCGGGCTGCTAAGCAAAGTGCCTTTAGTTTGAAAAGAAATATTACCTGCTTCCACTGATTTTAATATTTCATCATCCATGCCTTTATAGTCAAGCTTAAGCTGGTTTTCATAATCAAAGTTGGCAAGCGTATTATAACTGATAGGAAGTTTTAATTTATCGCCAATGCTTGCATTAATGTTTAGGTTGGTATTCATATTAAAATCCAACCCTCCATTTTTCCTGGCACTTTCAGGCAGCGTGGGATTTTTAATGACCTGCCCCTGGTAGCCCATCGTAAGATCAATTGTTCCCTGTGGTTTTATATCTACTTTAAGTCCTTCGGGGCCTACGCCAAACATCCTGTCGAATAATTTATCATACACATGCGGTGGCGGACGGGAAACCTTCCGGTTTAAATCAAGCAGCGTTTGCGAACGCTGGTTAAAATAATCCATTTCCTGTTTTTCGCTTTGCAGCCGGTACATCTCATCAAATGTGAGGTAAGTTGGCTTACGGTAAATGATATCGCCAACTTTTTCTGTTATATAATATTGATTGGTTAAAGGATCGTATTCAATATCCTGTTTAATGATAGCAGTATCATTAATATCAAAAGGATTATTGTAATTCCAGCTAAACTTATCCCCACGCGTGTCCTGCAAAGGAAAGCGCAAACTATCAGGATTCTGTGCAAAAAGATTGTGGCACAAACATGCCGATAGAATAACAAATAGAAGTGTAGCAATAAAAATCTTTGTCAATTTCTTAAGCTGGTTAGGTAGAACTTTGCTCGATAAGCTATAGATTTTTTAATGCAAGTTTAATAATGTTTTCAACTGAAGAATTATTGGCGGTTGAAAATACTTTTTTTATGGCTGTTTCAGCAATATTTTTTTGAATTCCTAAAGCTATGAGGGCATTCAGAGCATCTGATTCAACCGTATTTAGTGAATACGCAGAATTTGGCTGGCTGGTTTGCAGGCGGCCTAATTTATCTTTTAATTCAAGCACAATTCTTTCTGCTGTTTTTCGGCCAATACCTTTAATGCTTTCTAACTGTTTGGTGTTATTGTTTACAATTGATTTGATTATTTCGTCAGGCTTCAATCCGCTTAACATCATTCTTGCTGTAGATGCACCAACGCCGGAAATACTTATTAATTGCAGGAACAACTCCTTTTCTTCCAAATCAGAAAAACCATATAATGTATGTGCATTCTCGGTAATATGCAGGTAAGTAAAAAGCTTTCCACTTTCTTTATTGCTGATGGCTGAATAAGTGTTCAGGCTAATCTGCAGATCATACCCAACGCCGTTTACGTCAACTATTACCTGCGAAGGCAACCTGGTAACAAATTTTCCGCTTACAAATGCAATCATACAATGGGGTCAAAAATATGGTTTTCATGTATATTGAATGTTATTTTAAAAGAAAAGAAATTTTGTTTGATTTTGAATGTTCGATTGTTTAAATATCCAGTTTCCTTATTCGTTTAAAAAAAATATAGAAAGCTGCAGGATTTTATTTGGATTTTATTTTGAATGATACTTTAAATGCAACCTGTAAAAACTTATTTAAATTTTAATAACTAATATCTACGTTCGCAGTATCAAATGCATTTATTTGTTGTGGCAATGTAGTATGTACTGGGTCGGGAACCATATCAAGTTTGTCGTTAAGAAATTTTGCCAGGACAACAGCTATTTGCCTGCAGGCATCAGATCAAGCTTTTTCTTTTGTTCATACCAATTATTTAGGTTACCGTTGATTGTAAAAATTGTGTGTTTTGTAAATGCGGTTATGGCTGCACCTGTAGCAGCGCCAAGAACTCCTCCTACAAAGAGACCCGATACTCCGCCTTCTGCAGGAGTAGGGTTAAGGGCATCATGCAAATCACCTTCTAAAGTACCATCATTTACAGCCGGTTCTCCTTCGGCAGCACCTGCAATCGCTAATGGCACCGCACCAACTACAGCGCATATTGCCATATTATGTCCTAAACTTCTTTTTGTTTTAATATAGCCGATAGAAGTAAATGAAATAGCTACAATTCCAGTGTCTTTATAAATCAACACAGCACTGTCCGTTGTGCCTGCAAATTTGCCTTTCATAATCTTGTAGCCTGCTAAATTATACACCCTTATAAATACTGATTTTTGAGCAGCCACACTACAACTATAAGCAATCAGAAAAAGAAAAATAAGTGTTTTCATTTGTTTGGTTTTATTATACAATTTAACTGTTATTCGTAAATCATTTGATATTAAAGGAGGCATTTATACAAATGCCTCCTTTTACTATTCGATTTAAATTATCTTTTCTGCAAACAAATCAGTTGCATGAAGGCAATGGTGAAGGAGCAGATGTTTGAAAAATATTACTGCTCCAGCAATCGTCTTTTCCGGAGCCATCCCAAAGCAGGTCAACTCCCGGCAAATCCAAACCCGGAATTACAGGCGGATTAAACCCATTATTGTGAAAATAATTTCTTGTAATTCTATCCCCATCAGGATTTGGTTCTATATCTTTTAAAATTTCATCTGGCGGAACATTGGCAATTACTGATAACACCAAAGTACTGAAAACTACTACACCTGTAAAACCATTGCCGGTTACAATGTTGTTTTCAATATTGGTTTGATCTGCCCCAAGCACCAATATGCCTATGCCTGTTGGAATAGATGATTCCAATTCTGCAGTATCACCAAAATTTACGTGGTTATTATTATTACAGTTGTTGAACCGCACCGATATGTTTGAGCAGGTTTTTATATCTTTTCCCGGTAACACATCTACTAAAATTCCGGCAACATTATCATAGCTGTTATTATATGCAGCAGTTACATTTGAAGAGTTTTCTATTTCCAGGCCATTTACATTTCCATAGGCTGTATTAAACTGCATCTTTACATCTGATGATTGCCCTACATAAATTCCTGTATCGGAAGAGCCGGTAACAGTACAAAATTCAATTACACCATGATTGGAATGTACAGGAAAAATTCCGTACTCTTTGTTGTTGATAGATTTAACCGCTGAGATAGTGAAATTGTCAACGCTATCAAGCAGAACACCATTGTCTTCAAAATTTTTTACAGTTACGTTTGCCAGCGTAAATCCATCGCCCTGGCCAGTAACTGAAATTCCGTCTTCCTCATCACCGGGATTTTTAATAACAACTTCATCGCCTTTAAAGGAAATTTTTCCAATTAATTTTATTCCGGGCTTTGAAACTACAATTGCTTCTTTATAAATACCGGGTTCAATAAAAATGGTTGTTCCTTTCTTTGCTTTATCTACAGCTGCCTGGATAGATTCACCATTATGAACTGTAATATCAGGCTTACCCCATTTTGCTGTTAACTGATCTTCGGATTGAGCATCCAGTTGGGATTGTACGGGCGCTGATTCTTTTTTGCAACTGTTAAAAAATATTAGAGCTGCAATAGATAATGAACATAATGGTAAGTAAAATTTGGTGTTTTTCATAAAGCCTCCTTGTTTTATTTAAGTGAATGAATAACTATGTGATGTTATTAAACAATGCTGTAAACTTATTTTTTATACAACTACATATCAAGGGGTATTTAATAGATAGAACACCTGAATTAGTATTTGACTAATCAGGTTTTACCGGGCAGATTATTCAAACAGTTTTAATGTAAAGACTGGTTATGAACTGGGAAGCGGGAATTATTAAATTATATACTCAATTGAAAAAACTAATTATTACATTTAGGATAAACAAAGTTTTTGAGATATTCTAAAACTATAACTCTGCATCTTCGCAAGTAGATTCTTTTATTGTTTTAGCCTGTAAACAATTCAATACTTCACTATAATATCGGAATATTAAGTAATTTCCATTTGGTTATTTTGTAATTGCAATAAAAAGTTCTGTATGCGCAATTATCGCCCTACCATTATCTTTTTATTTGTTCTGCATACAAACCTGTTATGGTCTCAGCAGCTTATCTTTCATCTTGTGCCGCCGCCTGAAGACATTCCGTGGAAACTAATTACCGGAATTACTCAGGATCCGCAGGGATATATGTGGTTTGCATCAAACCAGGGCCTAAACCGATATGATGGTTTCAAAGTAACCCATTATGTGTATGATCCTTTTAATAAAAATTCGCTTGCAAACAACAGGATTGAATGTATATATGCTGATTCTAAAGGAATGATATGGGCTGGCATGCATGGTTATGGACTTGACAGGTTTGATCCAATCAATAATGTATTTACGCATTTCAATAATATACCCGGAGATAAAACAAGCCTTATAAATGATACCGTTACAGCTATCCTGGAAGACCATGAAAAAAATATATGGATAGGTACTTATGGAGGGCTTGACCTGCTAAATATAAAGACTGGAAAATTCCGGCGTTTTAGTCATATCGAAAACGATTCAACAAGCCTTAGCAACAATCATGTAAGAGCATTATATGAAGACAGAGAAGGAACAATATGGGTTGGAACAGGGAGCCCCTTTATTAATGATAAAGGAGTGGTGCCTAACGAAGGAGGCTTAAATAGATTAGACAGGAAAACGGGAAAGTTTATCCGTTACATGCATGACCCAAACAACTCTCATAGCCTGGTTGATAATAGAGTACGTGCTATTTATGAAGACAGGCATGGAAATTTTTGGGTGGGTACCGCAGGTGATGGACTGCACTCAATGGATCGTGCAACAGGGAGCTTTACGAGGCATCCATACGATTCGCTCAATCCGCAAAAATTAAGCAGGCCGCCTGTAAGAAATATTTTCCCGTGGTGTAATGATCATATAACGTTTATAACTGAAGACGCAACAGGTGCTTTATGGATTGGTACAATTTCAGGTGGCCTTAATCGCTATAACCCTAACACTGGTGAAGCAACATTTTATGGATGGGGTGATTCATTAACGGGTTTTAATGATTATAGTGGCTGGTGGGCATATGCTTCGCGGGATGGTGTTCTTTGGATCAGTACTCTAATAGGAAATTTATTTCGCGTTGATCCGCTGCATGAAAATTTCCCCTTTTATGAGTTAGGCAATGACGATGCAGGATGCATATACGAGGATTCCGCTGGAATCTGGATAGGCTCAAGCAATGGTCTTGTTTTAACTGCAAAAGGCGATACAATTAAAAAAAGATATGTTTATGATTCCTTGAATAAAAACAGCATAAGTAACACTTACGTTGATATGATTTGCAAAGATCAAAATGGCAAGCTATGGGTATCAACCTATGGCGGAGGTTTCAATCATTTTGATCAGGCTACAGGAAAATTTAAGCGTTTTCAGCATGATCCTAAAAATAAAAACAGCCTCATTAATAATACGGTTATCACTATTCTTTTAGATAAAGATCAAAACTTGTGGCTGGGTACTTTTGACGGGTTGGATAAAATGGACACAAAAACCGAAAGGTTCACTCATTATCAACATAGTTCTAAAGATACAAATAGTCTTAGCGACAATGCAATTCAATGCTTATTGAATGACAAAAGCGATCAATTATGGATTGGTAATGGAAGTTTTGGCGGAGTAAATGTATTAAACAAGCAAACAGGAGTTTTTGCTCATTATTTTAAAGGTTCCAATATATCAAGCCTGTTTCAGGATGCAAAAGGAATTGTTTGGATAAGTACAAGCAACGGAATTTTTTCATATAATAGTTCAACAAAAAAATTTACTCCTTTCATTGATCCGAATACAGGAGTGCAAATTAAAAATGTGCAATCTATTACAGAAGATAATCAAAAAAATCTTTGGCTGTTTTGCCCTGTCAATATTCTAAAAGTAAATGGTAACCGGAGCAGTCTTGTAATATATGGCAAATACTTTGGCGTAAAAAGCAATTTACTCAACTTCGTAAAAAGCCTCAAGGGTCCCAAAGGCAATATTTTATGTGGAACTCAAAATGGCTATTACGATTTCTTTCCAGAAAGTATAACCGCAAACGCTACTCCACCGCAAATAGCTTTAACCGATTTTTTTATTGATGAACAATTAATAAATCCAGGCAGTAATAGTCCATTAAAAACTGCGCTTTCACAAACCAGGGAAATTGATTTAAACTATAAGCAAAATATTTTTTCTTTTGAATTTGCTGTATTGCATTACAGCGACCCCGAAAATAATCAATATCGTTTTATGCTGCAGAACTATGATAAAACATGGAGAAATGCAGGAACTGAAAAAAAAGCTTTTTATTTTAATGTACCTCCCGGCCATTATATTTTTAGAATAAGAGCATCTAACAATATTGGAATATGGGCGGAGAAAAACATCAGTATTATAATCACTCCACCGTGGTGGCAAACATGGTGGTTTTGGACAATAGTGGTGTTGTTATTAATAGGATTGTTTTATGTTATTATTAAAGTAAGAGTGCGTATTGTAAGAAGAGAAGAAAGGCTGAAATCAGGTTATGAAAAGGAATTGCTTGAGTTAGAAGCCAAAGCCCTTCGTGCACAAATGAACCCGCATTTCATTTTCAATTGCATGAATTCGATTAAATCTCTCATACAAAAAAATGACCAGGAAAAATCCATTCTTTACCTAACTACTTTTTCAAAGCTTATACGCACTGTATTTCAAAATTCAGACAAGAGAGAAATTAGTTTGTATGATGAAATAGAAACATGCCGTTTATATACCCAGCTCGAAAGCATGCGCTTCAGCAATAGATTCAACTATCAGTTTAATGTTGACGAAACGCTCGATCTTAAATCCATAATGGTTCCAGCACTCATTATTCAACCATTTATTGAAAACGCAATCTGGCATGGCATTATGCCCAAGAATGAAGAAGGAACAGTCACAGTAACAGTTGCCAAAAACGATAATACCATTTGCTGCATAATTGATGATGACGGAATTGGCAGAGAAGTATCAAAACAAAATAAATTTTTAAGCGCAGATGCTGCACATCAATCCAAAGGAGAACACTTAACACAGGCACGCCTTGACTTAGATAATATATTGAACGAAAGAAATGCAACTATTGAAATAGTTGATAAAAAAGATGGAAGCGTTAAGCCCATCGGAACGAAAGTTATTATTAGTTTTTCTGAATATTGATAGTTTGTTTCACCGTTTATGAACTTATTTCTAAAAATTATCAAATCAAACCCGTTAACTAAAAGCTTACATGCATAATTGAAAAAAGAGTTGCTTAATTTTAAAAGCTGAAGCTTTTCAATTCTTCATAAAAATATTTTCGCGATCAGATGATAAAATCATTAATAATAGATGATGAGCAGAATTGTATTGATGCACTTAAAGCTGACCTTAATAAATATTGCGGCAATGTTGAAATTTCAGCAACATGTTTATCAGGAAAAGAAGGAATACTTGCCATAAAAAAATATAAGCCCCGCCTTATTTTTCTTGATGTGGAAATGCCATGGATGAATGGATTTGAAATGCTGGAAATGCTTGACCACATTGATTTCTGCATCATCTTTACAACTGCTTACGATAAGTTTGCAGCAAAAGCTTTTCGCATAAGTGCTGTTGATTATTTATTAAAACCTGTTGATGCGAATGATTTAAAAATTGCAGTAAAAAAAGCGGAAGAAAAAATTCTTGCTTCAGAGGGTAGCGTCAATATTGAAAATTTACTGCATAATATAAGGCAGCCTGCACAACAACAAAAGATTGCTTTTCCGCAGCGCGAAGGGTATGAATTTATAGCAGCCGAAAACATTTTATATTGCCACGCAGAAGGCGCTTACACTAATATTCAATTAACTTCCAATAAAAAGTTTTTAATCTCAAAAAATCTGGGCGATGTTGAAGAAATGTTACCCGCAGATATCTTTCAGCGCATTCATCATTCCACTATAGTTAATATGCAGCATATTACTAATCTTATACGTTCCGATGGCGGTTATGTAGTTATTGATAATGGCGAGAAATTAATGATATCTAAAGCAAAAAAAGATATGCTGCTGCAACGCCTGGGATTAAAGAAAGATTGATTCAGCATTTTTCATACTTCCAATGTCTTGCCTTTCCTTCAGCAATCCATTCAACGGCGGTTTCTATACGTTTAATTTTCGTGGATTCCGTTTTTGCTTCTGTTATCCATTCTATATAATCTTTCTTTTTACCTGGAGGAAATTTTTCAAAAACAGTTTGCGCTTGTTTATTCTTTTTTAAAGCCGCAGCAAAATCAACAGGCATTTCTAATTCCTTTACAGCAGTTTTTTTCCTCGCCGGAAGTTTTATGTTGTCTTCATTCAGCTTCGCGGCTTCTTTTATGTATGCAGTCAATATTTTGTCTGAAGGCAAATCTTTTAGCGAAGTGATACGGTCGAAATTTCCCATAGCATGTCTTTCAGCAACTTGCAAAATACCTTCCGGATCTTTCATCAGTTTTGCTTTCCAAAACATAAATGAACAATGCTCTTTAAACGCCGACATTGCACATAAAACACTTCCTTTATAATCAAAAAAAGGCATTCCCCATTTTATCGTTTCTTCTGTTTGTGGACAAGCTTTATGCACCAACTCTCTTAAATGCTTTAAAATTGGTTTGGCGAAATCAGCTTTCTTTTCAATGTAAGCATCAATTCTTTTATCAATGACAGGCATAAAAATGTTTTAAACAAATTTATAAAAACACTTTAAAAAACGCTTTTTAAAAATCATTCACTTTGTACATTGCAATAAGAAGAAGTCAGCAATGGGCATTATCTCACTACTATTAATACTTGTAAACGTAATTGTTTCTTACCAGGGATTTAAGAACAGCACTTTCTATAATAAATATAAGTTCAGGGTAGATGCAGTTTTGTTATATAAAGATTATAAGCGCATGGTTACTTCCGGTTTTTTGCATGTGAACTGGATGCACCTTATTTTCAACATGCTTGCTTTATACTTTTTCAGCGGCTCGCTTGAATTGTATTTGGGGCCTGTAAAATTTTTACTTATTTATTTTTTAAGTCTTATTGGCGGTGACCTGCTTTCACTTTTCATTCACCGCAATGATGGCGATTATGATTCTGTTGGCGCTTCTGCAGGCGTTACAGGCGTTATGTTCGCATCAATAGCTTTATTCCCGGGCATGCATATTGGTTTATTGTTTCTGCCCATTTCTATTCCGGGCTGGCTGTTTGGCCTTATCTATGTTTTGTATTCTATTTATGGCATCAGGTCAAGGAAAAATAATATTGGTCATGATGCACATTTAGGCGGTGCTTTGGTTGGACTGTTAATTGCCATTATTATACAGCCTTCTGCATTAATCAATAATACCTGGGCAATTGTAATCATTATGCTGCCTTCAGTATTTTTTATTTATATGATCATTACAAGACCACATATTTTGCTTATAGATAATTATTTTTTCAGGAAACATTCAGATGCTATTACTGTTGATCACAAGTACAATATAGAAAGAGCAAACAAGCAACAGGAAATAGATAGAATACTTGAAAAAATTCACAGGAAAGGAATGCATAGCCTTACAAGTAAAGAAAAACAAATGCTGGAAGAGTATTCCAGGTAATAAGATAATGGTATTGGAAGTGACCGTTACAACTTGGCGATGTGGTGATAACCGTTCTTCACTCATCAAATAAAACTTTCCCGTTATCAAGGTCGTAATAAGCACCGATGATTTTTAATTCATTCTTGTCAACAAGAGGTTTTAAAACAGGAGCAGATGACTTTAGTAAATTAACACCATGTGCAATATTGGCTTTAACCAAAGTGTCAATATTCGATCTTAGACTGTCCGGAATAATTTTTTCTTCTTCTTCTGAAGCTATATAGCTTACTATATTTTGAATATGGTCGCCGGCAGGCTTTTCATTTTCAGACGATGCATATGCCTGGATAGCACCACAGTTTTCATGACCCAATACCACTATTAGTTTGCAATGAAGATGCTCAACAGCATATTCAATACTTCCTAATTCATAGTCTCCAATTACATTGCCTGCGGTACGTATTGAAAAAACATCGCCTAATCCCCGGTCAAATATTAATTCCGGCGGCACCCGTGAGTCAGAGCAGCTAACAATAACAACAAAAGGATTCTGTCCTTTTTTTAATTCCCTGATTCTATTTAGTGTTTCATCAGGATGTATAAGATGACCAGTTACAAACTTTTCATTTCCTGATTTCAGTTTGTCAAGTGGTGCCTGCATATTCACCTGATTTTCTTCCTGCTTTTGCCTGCAGGAAGAAAATAAGTTTATAAATAATATTATCGCTAAAAATTTCATTGTATGTAATTTGTTTTTTCTTAGTTAGAAGAAATGAAAATTTCCACTTCTGCATCATTCCAATCTTTACTACGCTCATTGTAAATTTCGAAATCAAATTGATAAGCTCTGTCAATAATTAAACTCCAGATTTTCTCCCAGGAATTAGCAACACAATCAGGCATTTTCCCTTTCGCAATTACTTTATAATAACTTCCGGCAGGTATGATTAAACTGTCCATACCCTGACAGTTTTGAGTATCAATTTTTACTTTACAGCCAATAAAATATGAAAACGGTTTGGTATGGTCGCCTTCATAGTCATAATAAACTGCATAAATTTCGTCACTTAACTTGCCTGGTATTTTTCCTGCAAAATTTTCGGTCTCAAATTTTTGCCATAAGTTACCGCAGTCAATGCTTGATTGCCCGTTTTGATTAGTCGTTTTGTTGTTAAGCTTAAGTCCAATCAATTTAAACTCATCTTTTTCTGTTTCTTCCATATTGTTGTTATATCATCAAATTTAGGTTCGAAAATAAAGGCGTTACATTTTATTATTCATTTCAAATTCTTGAAGCTGAAAAATTGTTACTAAGGATTAAGATAATAACTAATCACTAAATTTATAATGTTGGATTTACGCTTGCATACAACAAACAAGTATTGCCGATGGCGGGTAATTGAAAACCTCCACCGTCAACCGAAGTTCTCTATTTATACCCTGATGAAACAATTATTTTTTCTCATTTTATTTCCTCTTAAGATCCAACAGTTCCTGTCTTGACTTCTCCAGCCCGCTTGTAATTCGCAATAATAACGCCGGTTGATGTAACCAAATTCTCCGTTAATGTAAATGCTGCCGGAATCGGGCCGTTATCAAATAACTTTTTTCCTGCACCAAGAGTAACGGGGTAAATTTTGAGCCGGAGTTCGTCCACTAAATCATTCTTAAGTAGTAGCTGAATAAGCTTACTGCTGCCCCAAACCTGGATGTCAGAACCTTCTGAGTTTTTGAGCTTTTTTATATCTTCCAAACTTTCGACAAATACGGTGTTTTTCCAGTCTGACTTTTTCGTAGTTCCTGACATGACGTATTTTGTGCCATCATTGATACCAGGCCAAAAGTCTGCATGTTCTGGCCAGTAGGCAGCCCAAATCTCAAATGTTTCTCTGCCCAAAAGATAATCTGCAGGTTGTTTCAGTTCCTCTTGAACCACCTTACCACCAATTTCGTCACCATATGGTGCGGTCCAGCCGCCATATTTGAAAACGCCCGATGTATCTTCCTCAGGTCCACCAGGTGCTTGCATTACTCCATCTAATGTGATCATTGATAAAACGATTATTTTTCTCATTGTTGTTTGATTTTTATTGTTAGTGATTTATTTTATTTCGGTGAGGTCCGCCAAATCCTATGTAAGAATTTCGCATTCAAGCCCATGGGTGCTTAGTATTTCGATGATAGTTTCCACGCAAATCTGTTTGCCCTCAACCCTCAATATTTTGTCGCAATCCTCAAGGTCAAAATTAATTTTGGAAAAAGCAAACCGACCGCGAAGAATTGAAGCAAGTTGCTCAGCCAGTTCGCGGTGTTGCACATTTGTTTTAAATACTTCAACCATATTATAGCTTTATTTAGCGTTTATTTTGATGCGCTTATTTTGAAAATACGCCTAACATTTTTCTAATTCGTTTATGTCATTTGTAAGTGTTATTATCACTCGTTCTGTCTGGTCGGCTATAACTTGAAAAACATTACTTCTCATCTTGCTAATTGTTTTATTGTGAAACTAATCGGTTGCAAATATATGTGCAACCTTTCGGTTTCGCAAATTTATTTTCAAAAATATTTTGCCTTGGAAAACAGTCTATGGATTTGGATGTAGCTGTAAAACGCCCGCTAACGTTGAAGCATTTGTAAAGCCATGGAATTTTGTGTTCCGTCCTTTAAACTTGCATTATGCAATTATCTTTCATTAATACTATTATTATTGCCTTTTCTTTTTTGCTACTTTTCCCTTTTATAATTCTCCGTACCGTTTCTGATATGCAATTATTAATGCAATAACATCATTATAGGCATTCATTCCTTTTGCCGAATTGTTTGATTTAAGATAGTAATTATAAAATGTTGTTGAATAATGTGCACCAAAACTTGAGTCGTGCCCTAAAAATTTCCGGTAAATTGTTTCATCTATTTTCACTAAGCTATCCAATGCTTTAAAATTTGTGGTTGCAGACAAACTGTCTATCAAAAACAATTGTTTGTTTGCGTAATTAAATAATGTGAAATACGCAGAATAGCGAAACATGTTTTCATAAGAATCTTTTGATATAAGGTAAGCTACAAAATTAGTCTCACTTTCATTCGCATAACCAAGTTGATGGGCTATTTCATGACTTGTAATATAAGGTATAAGGAAGCGGGGAATAGAGGTATTTATTTGTGCTTCTGCTGTAAATGGATTATAGTACCCGGCAATCCCAAAATAATTGTCGAAGTTATTAATTAGAGCACTCTTAATACAAGGTTGATTGTAACTTAGAAATGAATAATGATATGAAGTATTTTTATAACTAGCAATTGCGTTTGCAAAAATTGTTTTATATGACTCAAGTTCAAAAATATGTGTGTTGGAGGCGGAATATGCTGTATTTATCCGCTTCACAAGGTCAGCAGTTAAACTCTTCAATGCTTCAGTTGAATACATTGTTGGAGTAATTTGTAACTGAGAAGATATACCAGTTCTTTTGTAATTTAATCCCCAAACCAGATTAAACACTATATAAATGGCCAAGGCTATGCGAATAATTTTTATCAGGTTAAAAAGAAAGGTATTTATAGTGACTTTTCGTTGAAAAATTGAATTGACCCCATTGTGCTAACTTAACCAAACAATAAATAATTGCAATTAATACAAAACGTCACCCACACTGAAAGGTATCCAACTTGTAAGGGTTCTTAAAATGACCGAAATTTTTATATACACTAAGGTGGAATAATACCTTTCAATAAATTCTTTATTTGCGGAAACAATTTTTATGATTAATGAAATAAAAAACAAAACAGATGAAGTGATAATCAATTTGGAAAAATTTATCTCTTTTTGCTTCATTACGAATACAAGGTAAATTCAATACTGAGATTAATTTAATCCTGATCTACTAAAGTTTTTCCTTCACCACAAAGTTTTCCTTGCTGCAATGAAAAATATTGCTTATAAATTAGTGCAACAATTTTTTTCATGTTTGCTGTGTTGTATTTACCAATCCGGTGCAGAAGTAAATTTTTTATTGATTACCGCCAATACCCGGCGCATAAGGAAACTGCAATGCTTCATAATATTTTAAATCATGATAAGGTTGTTCAAAGCCTTGCGGCAAGGGCATTTTAGAGAATGTTTGAAAATAACGGCGTTGTTTGGTTTAGAAAAGAATTTAATTTGCCGGCAAGCATGCTTGGTAAATCATTGCGGCTTTTTTTAGGCAATGTTGTTGACAGGGATTCGGTTTACATAAACGGAACATCTATCGGCGCAACACAATATCAATATCCTCCAAGAAAATATAGTGTGCCTGCAGGTCAAAACGGATTACTCTTATTAAATTGCTTTTATGAAAAATTTTTTATTCATTTTTTTGTTTGCAATATTATTTGATTCAATACATGCTCAACGTACACAAACGCTTTTCGAGGAAAACTGGAAATTTTTGAAAGCCGATATACAAGATGGTGAAAAAGAAACCCTCAACGATAATGATTGGCGCACGGTAGAACTTCCGCACGACTGGAGTATTGAAGATTTACCGGATCAATCAGATTCCGTTACCGGTCCTTTCACTTCAAAAAGTATTGGCGCTACTGCAACAGGTTATACCGTTGGCGGCACCGCATGGTACAGAAAACATTTTATATTAAATAATATCACCAATAAAAAAGTAACTGTTTATTTCGATGGTGTTTATATGAACAGCGATGTATGGATTAATGAACATCATCTTGGCAATCATCCCTATGGTTATACACCGTTTTATTATGACCTCACCCCATACTTAAAACAAAACGGAGAAAATATTATCGCTGTTCGTGTACGTAATGAAGGAAAAAATTCACGCTGGTACAGTGGTTCAGGCATCTATCGTCATGTATGGTTGACGATAACCAATCCTGTGCATATTGAACAATGGGGAGTTTGTATTACAACACCAAAAGTTTCTGAAACATCTGCAACAATAAATATTCAAACAACAATTGTTCAGAATGATCAAAGCAATCAATCATTCAAACTCCGCACAAAAATTCTTGATTCAAAAAATAATATTGTGGCAATTAAAGAAAATAATTTCTCCGTTTCGCAATCTCAAAATTCTACAATCAACCAAATAATTCAATTATCTCATCCAAATCTTTGGTCACCCGATTTTCCTTACCGCTATCACACTGTAACAGAAATTTTGCAGGGCGATAAAATCATTGACCATTTTGTTACGGGCTTTGGTGTTCGTTCCATCAGCATTACTGCAGATAAAGGTTTCCTGCTTAATGATAAACCTATTGAACTTCGGGGCGGATGTGTACATCATGACAATGGTGCGCTTGGTGCTGCAACAATTAATCGTGCCGAAGAACGCAGGGTTGAGCTTTTAAAACAATTTGGTTTCAACGCTGTTCGCACAAGCCATAATCCACCTTCACAACAATTTTTAGATGCATGTGACAGTCTTGGTATCATTGTTATTGATGAAGCATTTGATATGTGGGAACGTGCAAAGAATCCTGAAGACTATCATTTATATTTTGATACTTCATGGAAAAAAGATATTGATGCAATAGTACTTCGTGACCGCAATCATCCTTCAGTAATTTTCTGGAGCATCGGCAATGAAATAAATGAAAGAGCTGATGCATCAGGCCTTGTGATCGAAAAAAATTTACGCGACGAAGTAAAAAGCATTGATAGCACACGCCCTGTAACGGAAGCGATTTGTCATTTCTGGGACCATCCTGGTTACAAGTGGGATACAACTGCTGCTGCTTTTGCATTGCTTGACGTAGGTGGTTATAATTACTTGTGGAAAGAATATGAAAGCGACCACGAAAAATATCCACAGCGTATTATGATGGGCACAGAGAGTGTTCCGCAGGAAGCTTTTGAAAACTGGCAACAGGTGGAACGGCATCCTTACGTAATTGGTGATTTTGTTTGGACGGCGATGGATTATTTAGGTGAAACAGGTATTGGTCATACTTCTCTTGATAGTACACGCGGCTTTCAACTGCAAACATTTCCGTGGTTTAATTCTTTTTGCGGTGATATTGATTTGATTGGTGGTAAGAAACCGCAATCATATTATCGTGATGTTGTTTGGAACCGCAGCAAGCTTGAAATGCTTGTGCATGCGCCGGTACCCGAAGGTCATACGGAAGCGGTGAGTTATTGGGGATGGCAAAGTGAATTTCCTTCTTACACTTTTGATGGCGCCGAAGGCAAGTCTTTACAAGTACATGTTTACACACGTTACGATGCGGTGCGACTTGTGCTTAATGATAAAATAATCGGCGAACAAAATGCATCTCCGCAAACAAAACTCACGGCAACATTTACTATTAATTACCAGCCTGGTGTTTTAAAAGCAATCGGTTTGCAAAATGGTAAAGCGGTTGATTCCGTTGTATTGAAAACAGCAGGCAAACCTGCACGCATTCGTTTGGTTGCCGACCGCACACATATACATGCCAACCGAAATGACCTTGCTTATATTACTGCAGAAGTGTTGGATGCAAACGGGCAGGTTGTTCCGAATACCGCGCTGCCATTGCATTTCAGCGTTAGCGGTAACGGTGAAATAATTGCAACAGGTAATGCAGATCCTGCTGATGCGGAAAGTATGCAGCAACCGCAGCATAAAACTTTTGAAGGGAAATGTTTGGTGATTGTTCGACCTAAAGGCAATGCAGGTACAATGAAACTGAAAGCTGAAGGAGATGGATTACAGGCAGATGAAGTAGTGATAACTGTGGAATGATTTTATATACCTGCCTATGAGAAATCTAACAAGGTATAAGCAATGAAATTAACGGTTGTATTAAAATATAAATTGATTGCACTATATCTTTATTTCAATCTTATATAGTTATTTTACAACTGTACTTCTTATTTTAATTTCAAAAAAATTTTAATTGAATAAATTTATGAAAGTAAACACACGCTTTGCAGCATTACTGTTTGTCCTGTTTTTTTCATTAAATGCTTACGCCGGAAATACCAATCCAACCGATACACGTATGCTCATGCAGCCAGCTATCAGCGCCAACCACATTGCATTTGTTTATGCGGAAGATATTTGGGTAGCAAACACAGATGGTTCGCAGCCGCGCCGCCTAACCATCAGCGAAGGCTTTGAATCAAATCCCATATTTTCTCCGGATGGCAAATGGATAGCTTTCAACGGCCAGTACGATGGTAACACCGATGTTTACATTATTCCTGTAGAGGGTGGTGTACCCAAAAGACTTACCTGGCATCCTTCGGGTGATATAGTGCGTGGATTTACACCCGATAGCAAATCGGTGTTATTTATGTCGCAGCGAAATATGTTTACCACCCGTTATACACAATTATTTACGGTTCCAATTACAGGCGGGCCAGCGACACAGCTTGAAATCCCCAATGCATATTATGCCGCATATTCGCCCGATGGAAAATCATTGGCATATAACCCAACACCTGATCAGTTCAGGCAGTGGAAACATTATCGCGGAGGCGGCATCTCTAACATCTGGCAGTTTTCCTTTGCCGATAAAAGCATTATTAAATTACCTCAACCCGATGGTGGTAGCAATGATGTGCAGCCTGCGTGGATTGGTAATACAATTTATTTCAGAAGCGATAGGAATGGCGAGTTTAATTTATTCTCTTATGATGTTGCATCAAAGCAGGTGAAACAGCTTACGCAGTTTAAAGGTTTTCCGGTGATTAATCCTTCCGGCGGTGATGGTAAAGTAATTTTTGAACAGGCAGGTTACCTGCACATTTATGATCCATCAACAAATGCTGAAAAAAAATTGACCGTTGGTATTGCTGCAGACCTGCTGGAATTAAGACCCCGCTTTGTATCAGGTGATAAATATTTACGCTCTGCAGATATTTCACCAACAGGCGCAAGAGCTGTGGTTGATTTCAGGGGAGAAATTATTACCGTGCCGTATGAAAAGGGAGACTATCGTAACCTTACCAATACAGTTGCTGTGCATGAAAAAACACCGGCATGGTCTCCGGATGCAAAATGGATTGCTTATTTTTCTGATTCCACCGGTGAGTATCAATTATACCTTGAGCCGCAGGATAGTAAAGGCACTACAAAAATGATTAAAATTACCGGTGATGGTTTTTATACACAACCACGCTGGTCGCCCGATAGTAAAAAAATTGTGTACTGCGATAATGGCCGCAACATGTATGTTATAGATGTGGCGTCAGGCAGCATAAAAAAAATAGATACAGATGAATTATATACGCCCGGCACATTCAGGGAATTATTTAATGACTGGTCTTTTGATTCAAGATGGATTGCATACACCAAAGTAACCTCTACGCAGTTTAAGCGTGTTTACCTCTATAATGTTGCAGAGCAAAAGTCGTATGCAGTTACAGATGGTTTAAGCGATGCTTCAGAACCTAAGTTTTCGTCTACCGGAAAATATTTATATTTCTTTGCTTCCACCGATGCAGGACCGGTGATCAACTGGTTCGACCAATCTAACGCAGATTTTAAATTAGACAATTCCATTTACCTTGTTACACTACAGAAGGAAACGGTTTCCCCGCTGGCAAAAGAAAGTGATGAAGAAACGATAAAGAAAGATGAGGCCAAAACAGCCGATTCACTCGCAAAAGCAAAAGAGGGCAAAAAACCGGCTGCGGATAAAAAAACAGATAGTGCAAATAACAAGCTTGTTATTGATTGGGATGATATACAGGATCGCATTATTGATATACCTGTAAAGGCAGGTAACTATGGTAATCTTGGTACAGGCGATGATGTGATATTTTATATTGATTACGGTACTGATGGTTCCGGCACTTTACATAAGTTCAGTTTAAAAACAAGAAAGGATGATGAAGTAATGCCAATGAACTACTTTATTATTTCTGCAGATGGAAAAAAGATGTTGTATGGAAAAGACAATATGTTAGGCATCACCAACGCAGGAGAAAAACCGGAGGCTGGAAAAGGCATGTTGAATATTGCAGCGATACAGGTAAAGATTGATCCTCCTGCCGAATGGCGTGATATTTTAGACGAAGCGTGGCGCGTGAACCGTGATTATTTTTATGACCCC
>JABDGW010000003.1:82420-82926 GCA_013285855.1 Bacteroidota bacterium | reverse complement strand
CATAAGACACAAATAAGTGAGTGATAGTTTATATGTGAAATGAATAGTGCATAGTGAGATGGCCAATCAAGTTGGGCATAACGTCTGAGTGGTTGTGTTCTACACTTGCTTTATCAAACGTTTGAGATCAATACATCTTTTGTTCGTCATTTCCACAAAAGTGGAAATCTCATTCTTAATTATAATAAATTACTTAGTGATGTATGAAAATAATTGATTCCCATCAGCATTTCTGGAATTACAACAATAAAGATTTTGACTGGATAACAGATGATATGTATGTGATAAAAAAAGATTTTTTGCCGGATGATCTTCAAACCATATTGCAGGAAAATAATCTTAATGGTTGTGTAACTGTACAGGTAAATCAAACAGAAAAAGGAAATGAGATTTTTTTAAACTATGCTGAACAATTTGATTTTATAAAAGGTATTGTTGGCTGGATTGATTTAATGGCATCTCATATAGAAGACAAACTCTCTTACTGGCATCACTATAAAAAGCTA